>NZ_JBVVAK010000062.1:0-49989 GCF_055792825.1 Microvirga sp. GN3 | reverse complement strand
ACAAGGACATCCTCGATCATTGCTGTGACGCGTGGAACAGGCTCACCGAGCAGCCCTGGACGATTATGTCCATCGGCTTGCGCGACTGGGCACACGGGTTCTGATCACCAGGACGTGGTATTAGACATGCGGTAATCCTGGATCGTGGCCGGAGCATTCGAGGGACAGTCGCGGAAGCCAATCCGCGTCCGCCCCCAGGGCGTTTGGCTCTTTGACATTATCTCGCGGGGGTGGACTTGGTGCTCGAAGGCACCTGCATCCTGCGACTGGTCAGAAGCTGCATGGTGGCGATCGTCACGATGCAAAGCCCAATCAGGACGTGCGCCCACATCGGCGTCTGCACCGATCCGAAACCAAGAAGGAATGGAGCGATCACTGTCCAGCAGCCCAGGATGATGTTGGACCATTCGGCCCAATCCCCATAGCGGTAGAGCGCGGCAGCGGAGCAGCACCCGATCAGCGTGCCGACGATCCCGGCATTCCAAGCGGCGGCAGGTAGCTCGGCGAGCATGAATCCTGCGCAGGCCAAACCTATGCCGAGAAGCAGGTTAGTCCACTCCAACCCCTTACTTGGTCCTTCATTTCTCATCTTGATCTTCTTATCTAGTCCGATACCGGACCACCTCTCCCCATCTGGGCCAGGGTGGCGGGTGTGAGAAGAATGCGGCAGTGCGGCACACCCGCCTATTCTACGCAGGCACCTGTTGGGCTATGCGAAGGCCTAGGGTGGCTAGACGCAGTGGTGGAGATGGGTATCCGAGCGCTAGGGGCGTACCCTGCTTTGGCATAGGAGAAACCGCCTTTTCGGTAGATAGCCGATCGCTGTCCGATATGGATAGATGATTATCAGAACGACGAAGCGCATGAGCGGCAGCCACTCCGATGCAATTGGGCACGGCGCAAGGAATTCCAAATGCCCCGCAATATTAATGGTGCACCCTAGTTGGCGTCGAACGAGGAACGTGCCTGTTTCTGGGCATCACGCGCTAGCGAACTCCATTCGCTCTTTACCCTCAGCAACACGTTCCGCGCCGAGTTGAAGTTCAACAATCGATGACCATGCGATTGGCTTGGGGTATTCCATCTGAAATGCCATTGGGAGGACCGGTAGTTGGTTTCCTACGGAGCACGGACGAGGCATGTGACTGAAGCCTGGCCAGCCTCCGCGGTTTGCCGGGTCCTGGTCGCCACGCTCGTCGTTGCGCTCGGCGCGTGTGTCGGACGGCCTGGTCCCGAAGTCCTGCAGCCTGCAGGAGCGGAGCGTGGTGACAGGAACGTTACCATCTTTGTCGCGACACTGCGAACGCCAGAGCCCGGATCGGGAACTGCATTCACCAGCGGTCACTCGCAGACACTTCGCTTCGCCCGGTACGTGATCTCGATCCCACCGACACATCGAACTGATGTGATCGAGTGGCCAAGTGACCCGCCTGATCGGGCCAATGATTTCGTCACCGTCGAAGCGGCACGTCTGTCGGAGGCCGAGTTCCGAGCCGTCATTGCCCGCGCAGAGGGCGACGGACGGTCCATTCGGCTTTTCGTTCACGGATACAATAACAGCTTTCAGGAAACAGTTTATCGGCTCGCCCAGATCACCGCGGATGCCCACGATAACCGGGTCGCAGTGCTGTTCGCCTGGCCGTCCAAGGGAAGGACACTTAGCTATAGTGCAGACAGAGCGGCGGCCGCAGCATCGACCGACGGCCTTGCGAGGACCATCGAAATCCTGGCTGCGCGGCCGCGGGTGCGGGTCGTGGTGCTTGCTCACAGCATGGGAGGATGGCTCACGATGGAGACGCTGGCCAAAATGAGCCGCGAGCGTCGTCGAGCGGTGTTCGACAGGTTTTCGAACGTCGTGTTGGCTGCTCCTGATATCGACGTCGTCGACATGGTTCGCCAGTTCGAGATCATCGGTCGACTTCCTCGTCCGCTCACGCTGCTGGTTTCGAGCGATGACAGCGCTTTGAACCTGTCTCGCATCATCACCGGTGGCCGGCGTGTCGGCGCCGACGATGTCCACGATCCGTGGGTTCAAGCTGCGGCTAAGCGATACGGCGCCCGCGTTGTCGACATCTCGGAGCTGACGACGTCCGACAGCTTCAAGCACGCGCGCTTCACCGCGATGGTAGCGCTCTACTCAAAATTTCAGGCGCAAATCGAAGACCCGTTGGGGAAGCGCTACGCTGGACCCGGCGTATTCGTGTTCAAGGCCGCTACCTCGACGTTAGAGCCGGTCGACCGATAAGCGGCCAATCCGATCAGCACACTTGAAGTTGGGTGAGGCAAGATGACTTCGTTGCAAGGAACAGAGAATGCATGCACTCCCACCCCCGCGCCCGGGGTGGACCAGCCTGCTGGGGCGCGGACCATGCTCTATGTCGGTCTTGCCCTGTGCCTGATCGCGCTGACAGTTGCCGTCCTACTCGCCATGGGCCGAACGGCGTTCTGCACCTGCGGAACGATCGAGCTCTGGCACGGGATGGTCAAGGATTCGGGCAATTCCCAGCACCTGACGGACTGGTACACCCCGTCCCACATCATCCACGGCTTCCTGTTCTATGGCGGCGCGTGGCTCGTCGGCCTCGCGCGAGGGCGGCCGCTGCCGCTGGATGTGGCGTTCCTGCTGGCTCTCGGCGTCGAATGCGCGTGGGAGGTCGCTGAGAACACGAACACCGTCATTGACCGCTACCGTGCGACGAATATCGCTCTCAACTATTATGGCGACAGCGTTATCAACTCGGTCACGGATGTCGGCGCCATGATCGTCGGATTCTGGTTTGCCCGGATCTGGCCTGTCTCGCTGACGGTGGTGGTCGCTCTGCTCATGGAGTTGATCGTCGGATACTGGATCCGGGATAACTTCATCCTCAATGTCATCATGCTGATCTGTCCCATTGAGGTCCTCAACCAGTGGCAAGCGGGGAGTTAGCGTGACGGGCCTAGTGAGGATTTCTCGCAGCTTTGTTTCGTCTAGCTGGAGATCTTGTGCAACCAACCGGTTATCAAACTGACCCACACTTCTTCATGCTCTCAAGCGGACAGCCGAGCAGGCCTAATCGCGTTTTCTCAGCTCGGCCAAAGCAGCAATCAAGCCGGATCGGCACTTCTCGCGCATGAGCGCCACAACATTGCTGGCGCTCTTCCCTCCAATTCTGTCGGTCAGGAAGCGTTTTAGACTGCCCTCTCTGGCACGGCATCGATCAAGCGCTTGCTCCGCTAGCCGCTCTTCCGTCTGACGCGTTTGGAGCTGCCCCCTGATAAAGGACGCGGCGCAAGCCTGCCATTGATCGTTCAGAACGCTCGCCTCTTCATAGACGATGAGAGGGTCAAACTCGTCAGCCTCGACAGAGGGACCAGCAATCAACAAGGTGACCAGGCATCCGGCAGCCAATGCGTTACGCCAGCCATTCATGCGAAAGATCTGACGCTTCTTAAGGATGCTCCGAAGATCAGAGGTTCGCCCATCGCCCGCAATAGGGATGTTCCCGAGCATGCTAAATCCCTAACACCTTGCGGGCGATGGGCGAACCTCTGCCCGCAATAGGGATGTTCCCGAGCATGCTAAATCCCTAACACCTGTCACGTGATGAGAGCGACACTGTCGACCACGGCAAGTGCCGTTGCCGGATAGGTCGCCCGCCCCATGGCCACAGCGATGCCAAAGATCTCGCCCGGCGTTACGAAGCGGACAACGACCTGTTGTCCGTCGGGCGTGACTTTCATGACCCGCAGGTGACCGTGAAGCAGGATGAAGAAGGAGCTGGCCTCCTCGTCCTGCTGGAAGACGCTCGAACCCTTTGGATAACGGATCGATTGCGCTTCCCGGAGAATCTCGCGGAGCGCATCCGTCTCTACTCCTGCGAAGATCGGGAGGTTGGCCACGAGTGACTTGTCCAGTTTCGACATTCTGCGAGTCCCATCTCCCACACAGGTGTCACGTCGATGGCTGCCCCCGGCGAGGAAGAATGTCGTGCCCTTCCGCCGCGCAAGGTTGTAGGGATCAACCCCGGACCATCATCGGACTTTCTCTCCAGTATCCTCTACAGGAACAACCGATTGCGGGAATTGATGTACCTCAAATGACATAGCCTTCCCGTGGCACTGATCCGGCAATGTCGAACCTTCCGAGGAAGAACGTCCGCGAGTTTGCGGCAGATCAAACAAGGCGCGACCGACGGGGATTATGACTTCTCCTCAAGAGTCGGTCCGGCTCGCAGGTATCACATCAGGAGAACAATCATGCGGAAGGTTATCGTGCTCGGCGCCCTCGTGGCAGCTCTCGGCTTCGCCGGCGCCGCCGGCGCCGCCGAGGTCGAGGTGAAGATGCTCAACAAGGGCACCGAGGGTGTCATGGTGTTCGAGCCGGCCTTCGTGAAGATTAACCCAGGCGACACGGTGAAGTTCGTTGCGGCCGATAAGGGCCACAACGTCGAAAGCATCGAGACGATGCTGCCGGAGGGTGGCAAGGCCTTCGTCGGAAAGATAAACGAAGAACTCGCGATCACCTTCGACAAGGCCGGTGTGTATGGCTACAAGTGCAAGCCGCACTATGGCATGGGCATGGTCGGCATGGTCGTCGTCGGCGAGCCGACGAATGCGGATCAGGCGAAGGCCGCCACCCACCCCGGTAAGGCCAAGCAGGCCTTCAGCAACCTCTTCGATAAGCTCGCTGCAACGAAGACCGCCGCGAAGTAACGGCGTGTCTGGAGAAGCCCTTGCGCCGCCGCGGAATGGTCACTGCGGCGGCGCCAAAATTCTCATTTTCATCGTGCCCGATGGCCACTCTCGACATTAGTTTCAAGCCCGAGCGGGCTCACCTGCGTACTCCGAAGCGCGGCACCATCACGGAACGGGTCGTTCCACAATCCGTCTCCGGCCGCTACCGACGCCTGAAGTGGATCGCGCTGATCGTCTGCTTGGCCGTCTACTATGCCTTGCCGTTCATTCGATGGGCCCGTGGCCCCGGTCAGCCTGACCAAGCAGTGCTTCTCGATCTGGAGCGTGGACGCCTCTACATTTTCTTCATCAAGATCTGGCCTCAGGAGGTCTACTACCTCACGGGCCTGCTAGTGTTGGCGACGCTGGTTCTCATCTGGCTCAATGCCGTCGCGGGGCGGATCTGGTGCGGCTACTTCTGCCCACAGACTGTCTGGACCGATCTCTTTCTGCTCGTCGAGCGTTGGGTCGAAGGCGACCGCAGGGAGCGGCTGAAGAAGAAAGGGGCACCGCTCACGTTAAGGCGCACTCTTGAGATAACACTCAAGCATGCGGTCTGGCTTCTGATTGCCATGCTGACCGGAGGAGCCTTCGTCCTCTATTTCATCGATGCGCCGACGCTTCTGGTCGACCTTGCAACAGGGCGCGCCTCCGCGATCGCCTATGCCTGGGTCGGCATACTGACCTGCACCACCTACACCTTGGCCGGCTTCGCGCGTGAGCAGGTCTGCACCTGGATGTGCCCCTGGCCGCGACTCCAGGGCGCGATCTGGGATCCCGAGGCGCTGACGGTCAACTATCGAGATCACAGGGGCGAACCCCGTGCCTCTGCCAAGAAGGCTCTTGAACTGAGGGCGAAAGGTGAGCCGGCGGGAGATTGCGTGGACTGCATGCAGTGCGTGAACGTCTGCCCGATCGGCATCGACATTCGAGAGGGCCCTAACTTCACCTGCATCAACTGCGGCCTGTGCGTCGATGCCTGCGACGGGGTGATGGTGAAGCTCGATCGCCCGCGCGGTCTTATCGACTACGAGGCTTGGACCAATATCGAGCGTGAGCGCAGGAACGAGTCTGTCCGACGGCGTGTGATCCGACCGAAGACCGTGTGTCTTGGGTTGTCCATCGTGGCGCTCGCCGGCGTCATGGGGGTGAGTTTGTCGATGCGGAGCGACACCAAGATCACTGTAATCCATGACCGAAACCCGATTGCCGTAAAGCTGTCGGACGGTCGTATCCGGAACGGCTACGCGGTGAGGCTTTACAACAAGGCGGATGTGGAACGCTCGTTTGACCTGACGGTATCCGGGCTGCGCGATGCATCCGTGGAGGTGGTCGGCGAGGACGGACCGGTGAGTGCGGCCTCCGATGCGACCCGTGAGTTGCGGGTGCTCGTCACGACCGCCGAGGTCGACAGGCAATCCATCACCTTCACGGCAATAGATGTCGAGACAAGACGCGCCGTGACAGCCCAGGACGTATTCATTCCAGCTGAAGGAGGTCGATGATGGCCCCGATCCCACGTCTGCGCGACTATACCGGACCCGCGCTCCTCTCCTACGGCTTTCGGCCGTTTTTTCTCCTCGGCTCCCTCTATGCTGGCCTCGCGATCTTGGCATGGCTGCCGATGTTCTATGGAGAGCTGGAGCTGTCGACCACCTTCGCACCACGCGACTGGCACATCCACGAGATGCTCTATGGGTATCTTCCGGCCGTGATCACGGGTTTCCTGCTGACAGCGGTTCCGAATTGGACCGGGCGCATGCCGCTTCAGGGACGGCCACTGCTCATTCTCGTGCTCGTCTGGGTGGCCGGGCGTGTCGCTGTCACCACCTCGGTCTGGATTGGCTGGGAGGCAGCGGCCGTTATCGACAATGCATTCCTACTGCTCGTCGCGGCCGCAATAGCCCGCGAGATCATCAAGGGAAAAAACTGGCGCAACCTCAAAGTTCTGATCGCACTCGGCATTCTCACGGTCGGCAACATCGCCTTCCACGCCGAGGCTCATCTTCTAGGGGCCGTGGATTACGGTCCCCGTCTCGGAATCGCAGCCACCATGATGCTCATCATGCTGGTCGGGGGCGCATCATCCCGAGCTTCACGCGCAACTGGCTCTCGCGGGAGAATCCTGGCCGTCTGCCAGCGCCGTTCGGACGGTTTGATTCGATCTCCATGATTGCAGCCGGCGTAGCTCTCCTGGCGTGGATCATCGTGCCGGAGGGGAGCGTGACCGGAGCGGCGCTGATCGCCGCAGGGCTGCTCCAGGCAGTGCGGATGGCGCGCTGGGGCGGAGAGCGGACATGGCGAGACCGGCTCGTTCTCATCCTCCATGTCGCTTACTTATTCGTGCCGCTCGGTTTCCTTCTGACGGGACTGGCTTCCTTAAGGCTTCTCCCGATTGCGGCCGGGATCCATGCCTGGACCGGGGGAGCCATGGGCGTAATGACGTTGGCCGTGATGTCCCGGGCAAGCCTGGGGCACACGGGCCGAGCGCTTGTCGCGTCTGCGCCTATGCAGGTGCTCTGCCTCGTGCTCGTCGTCAGCGCGCTCGCACGGGTTTGCGCGGCCATCCACCCTAGCTGGGGCGATACGCTGCTGCATGTCGCCGGAGGCGCATGGGCGGCCGCTTTCGTCGGCTTCGGGGTGATCTACTGGAACATCTTTACCCGCCCGCGCGTGACGTCGTGAAGCGGGCAGCGGGCAATGGGCTGGTCCGCGTCGCGCCGGTTTCGGTTGGACTGAGGCTTGTCCTGCTTTGGACGTTGTTTATGTCGGAAGGGATAGAACATGCAGTATCGTCGTTGTCTTCCACGATACCGGATTTGGATCCGCTGCTACTTCCATCTCGTGAGCGGTCACAATGTGATCGCCGACGATACCGGGGTTGACGTGGCCAACCTTCAAACTGCAGAAGCTGAAGCCCGCAAGGCCATCCAAGAGCTTCGCCGGGAGGGCGAAGAAGCTGACGAGATATGGGACGATTGGCAGCTTAACGTCGCCGATGCCGCGGGTCGCGTGTTGTTGTCCCTCCCGCTGAAGGCAGTACTCTAGTCACTCTGGATCGTTGCACCCCGTACCCACCACTTCGCTCTTGCCACTCATCTGTACCGCCTCAATGCTGTGGCGGAATGGAGAATCGCGGCGGGGATCATCGTTTGAGCCAGTTGAGCGGCCGAGTTGCCCTCAAAGCACCCGATGTCAGTTAATGTGACATCGCTTATGAGCCTTCGTTAACAACGCTCCCCGGCCATCATTGAACCGTGTCAGGTACAGTATCGCATAAGCAAGTCAGCAGCTCAGTAGTTGAGTACTATTCGATGACTGTATCGCTGCTATTCCTTGGAGCGACTGCTCCCGCGGTGAATGCGATACCGTGAGTGGTTCCGCGGCTCCACACCAAGTGCGCCGAAACTTGTACATCTCGGGTTGGGATTAATAATTCGAATTCTAGCGGAAGATTGAAAACTCCATCAAAAGAAACGGCCGCTCCTGCGTCTGAGAGGTCTTTCACAATACAGTCAAGGACCGAAGAGTTGTTGTTGAAGACAAGCTGTCCCTTCAGAAAGGTACGCCGGCGTCTGCTTGAACGACGCTCATTTCCGTCACTCATCAATCCCTCCAAATGTTGATCACAGTTTTGCGCAGGGATTGAAGCAATGACAAGTCACGGTTGTGGGGTGTCAACAACTTCTCCGAATACATTCTTCTCATCATTAATTTAGAAGAAGCTGTGAGCCTGCGGCCGCGACCGCGGCCCGTGATCTAGCCCCGAAGGCGCGGAACAGTGCTGCTATATGGATCTTGATCGTGCCTTCACTAAGCTTCAGAGCCCGTGCGATTTCCTTATTCGATTTGCCATGCATCAAAAGCCCAAGAACCTCTCTCTGGCGTGTCGGGAGACGGATGACCTGGTGCTTTCCCGCCGAGGTCTCATTTAGCGCTTCCTGCTCATCCGAAGGAGACGGGATCGCCGTGACCGACGATGGGATGTAGATTATCTCGTCCATGATCAGTTTCAGCGCCGCCGTCAGATCCGCGGGGCTGATGGTCTTCAGCACAAAACCGTGAACGCCAGCCTCAAGTGCTGCCAGAATGTCCTGTCTCTTGTCCGACGTCGATATGATTGCCAGCCGGAGAGCTGGGAAACGCTGACGCAATGCGGTTAAACAAGCAGGACTCTTGAGGCCGGGGAGGGTGCGTTCAAGTACCGCCATGGATATACTCGGTTCTTCTGAGAGATGTTTGACTGCCTCATCGAGAGAGGTTGCTTGTACGACTTTAGAGAATTCTAGCTGATCTGTGAGAATGCTCTGCATGGCTAGTCGGAAATACTCATTTCCATCAGCAATTATTGCTGTTCTGCTAACCTTACTCATTCGCCACCCCTTGTCAGACCTGCAAAGGCTGAGTTGTCGGGTAATGAGCCCTTACAAGGCGCATAGAGGATCAATGATGGTGCCGGATGGCTCCCCAAATAAAGCTTCTTGTTAACCTTGGAACCAGCGTAATCAAACCATCGCCAGACCATCCATCGTCCTACCCTTCGGGGTAAATCATAAGATTCAGCGGCTAAAATTTGCAATGAAATCTCACACTCTCTTAAGGAGTAGTCCCGGACCGGAGACCGATATCGGTTCTTGTTGCCGCAGCGCTGAGGATTTTTCGATGGCGTGGATGATTGTATCTCCGTGTGAGGAGTAGATCGATTGTTCCCTCGACCTGAACCCATATTCGGTCGCCGCAATGCGTCCAAGCCAGAGCGAGCGCGGGTCGGAGGGTGTCGACGGTGTCCGAGCAAGTTGCGGTCGCTTATGAAGGCAGACCCCCAATCTGGGAAAAGCCACTAGGGTTTCTTTGGTAATACCAAGCAAACGATGCGATCGCAGGAATACTAACCTAATGGTGCTGCAGATAAGCAGAGCAGCTTAACCATGTAAAAACTAAGTAGATTTACATATAGGCGACAGTTTGGTGCTATAGTATAGGAATATGCGGTTGGGCCGTTTGCCGGGTTTTGCTGTGTTCGATCGGGATCGGTATGGTATTTTCATATTGAGGTCGATGGGGCACGATCGAACCAGAATAATGCCAAGAATGGAGTGAAGTTCTTCGGTTAACGGTCGGACGATTTCTTTGTGGGGGCAGAGTTATGAGTTCGTCGGGGCGCGTCGGTCTGGTGGCGGATGATGATGCGTATTTCCGCATGGCAGTTGGGACAATTCTTAACCGCCAGTTCGGATTTGCAGATGTTGTCGAGGCGGCGTCGCTCGATGAGGCGCTGGACTGCTTGAGCGAAAACGCCAGCATTTCGACCGCTTTGTTTGACCTCTCCATGCCAGGAATGCGAACCCCTGCAAATCTGCGGGCGGTTCGAGAGTGTTTTCCTGATACCCGAATTGCCGTAATCTCGGGCTCAAGTTCGCGTAGGGACATCCTTTTGGCTCTCGAAGCAGGCGTCCATGGCTATATGCCCAAGAGTTTGAGCATCAAAGACCTGGCAGGGGCCCTTAAGACCGTTTTTGATGGCGGAATATATGTTCCCGCATCACTGGCCGATATTTCGTCCGTGCCAGTGCAGCCGATGGTCCAAGAGCCCTCCGAGACTGCGCTCCCTGATGACTCGAAAGCTGTTCCACCACTGACACCACGTCAGCAGGACGTGCTCGATCTTTTGATCCGAGGCAAGAGCAACAAGGAGATTGCGCTGGCCCTCGGCCTTGGAGAGGGCACCGTCAAGATCCACATGGCAGCCATCTTCCGCTACTTCGGTGTGAATAACCGCGCCGCAGCCGCTGTTGCAGGTGCGCGCCCTTATCCGAACCGCAAGCGCAATTTGCTCGGCGGCTGATAGTCGCAAGCGTTCCTGACCCCAGAGGATCACCATGCGAGCACGGTTGCGGCTTCGGTGGCTCGATCGGAACAGTCTCCTGTGGCGCTTTCTTCTGATCGGTATCGCCGCTCTCGCGCCTTTGAGCGCGGCCCTGGTCCAATTTGCCAGCAATGAGCGCAGGGTGGCTGTTACCGCGACCCGAGAGCGGACCGAACTTCTGGCGTCGTACGCACTGGATCGACAGAATCAGGTCGTTGACGAGGCTCGGGCCGCCTTGCGCTTTCTGAGCCACTCATCCGAGGTGCGCTCCTTGGGGGCAGAATGTGAGCAATTCCTGCAGCGCTATATTTCGCTGCATCACTGGATGAACTCGTTACGTCTGTCAAACCCGGACGGAAGCGAAGCTTGCAGTGCTCGGAGTACGGCGAGCACCTTCAATCCGGCTGGGCGGGAGTTCTTCGTCAAAGCCCTGCACGAGCGGCGATTCGTCCTCAGTGACTTGGCTGCCGATCAAGAGACAGGTGCTCTCCAGATGACAGCTGCAGCACCCGTGTTGGACGGCAATCAGACTGTCGGAATCCTGTCTGTTGGAATGACAGTAGACATTCTTGGGAACCACCATCCGGTTCCGCTCGGCTCGGTCCCTGAAACCACGGTACTTGTTGTAGATCGCAAAGGATATCTGATTGCGCATCAGCCTCCGAACCTGGATCTCGTAGGGGCTTATATCGGCGATAAGCCATTGATTCAGAAGGCTCTTGAGTCCTCCCAAGAGGATGCAGAGGTTCCGGATCTGTCGGGCATTTCGCGATACTTCGTCTTTCGCTCCCTGCCTGAGACCGATGCTGTCTTGGCTGTTGGCCTGAACCAGGCCTCCGTCGTCGGAGCTATTGATGAAACGCTGCGTTATCGGGTTGTCCTGATCACTCTCATCATCGGTGGATCCCTCCTGCTTGCGATGCTCGGGGTTGAATGGCTCATCCTTAAACCATTGCGGATGCTCGCGCGAACAGCCGAGGCTCTTGAGTATGGCGATATTGGCGGCCGCTCCCCCCACAGGGGGGTTGGTGAAGTCCGGCTTCTTGAGCGTGCGCTCAACCGCATGGCAAAAGCTGTCGCGGATCGCGAGCGTGATCTGATGGCGGCCAAGGATATTGCAGAAAAAGCTTTGAGCCAAGCCAACAGCGCTAGCATGGCCAAAACGAACTTTCTCGCATCCATGAGCCATGAGATCCGAACGCCTCTGAATGGCATTATCGGCTATACTGAGCAACTGCTCAGCGAACCGCTGAACCCGAAGCAGCGGCGATATACCGACCTCATTCAAGTCTCTGCTTCGGCCCTGCTCACAGTGGCGAATGACATTCTGGATTTCTCGAGCATAGAGACTGACCAGATCAAGCTGCAGCTTGAGCCGTTCCCACTGGTTGCGCTGGTGGACAATACGGTGTCCATCGTGAGCAGCGGCGCTGGTAAAGAGGGAGTTCCAATCAAAGTTGACCTGGATCCGCGAATTCCCAGGTTGCTCATAGGTGATGAGGCGAGACTTCGCCAGGTCCTGCTCAACTTGCTGAACAACGCCGTCAAGTTCACGCGCGAGGGGCATATTACAGCAGTTGCACGACATCTAGGCAGTACCGATCGCGGAGAGCGAATCCGCATTGCTGTTGTTGATACTGGGATCGGGATTGCACCAGAGCAGCACGAACGCCTTTTCAAGCGGTTTTCTCAAGTGGATCCATCCGTCCGGCGAGAATTTGGAGGAACAGGGCTGGGCTTGGCCATCAGCAAGCGTTTGGTGGAACTAATGGAGGGCGAGATCGGGGTTGAAAGCCAACTCGGGAAAGGTTCAACCTTCTGGATTGAACTCGTACTGCCGAGCACCACGTCGATACCGTTGGAGCGGTATGAGGGCGAGATGCCTGTCGCTGTGGCTCCCGCTCGCGTACTCGTCGCGGAGGATATCGAGATCAATCAGGATCTCATGAGGATCCTTCTTGAGGACGCAGGTCACCGGGTGGATCTTGTTTCAAGCGGCGATGAGGCGATCGCCGCCGTTCAAGCGAGAGCCTACGATTTGATCCTTATGGACATCCAGATGCCCGGCATGGATGGCATTACGGCAACCAGGATCATCCGCGACCTCGATCACCCCTATAGCCGGACCTTTATCGCCGCTATGACGGCCAATGTCCTGCCGCAGCAGGTCAGGAGCTTCCTGGAAGCCGGTTTCGATGATCATATCGGTAAGCCCATCAGACGGGATCAACTCATTCGCAAGCTGAGCGAGTGGCTGCCGCAGATCAGGGAAACTGGCCCAATAGCTGCGATGCAGCCCCAGACGGATGCCTTTGACGAAGGGAACTTCAAGGATTTCGTCGATATGATGGGTCAGGACCGCGTCGGGCTTTGGCTCACACGTCTGGAGGAACAGCTGATGAGCAGCTTCCTCAACGACATGGATTATGAGCCGAATTTTCGGCAGATCGCCGACAACTCCCATGCAATCACATCGCAAGCGGCCCTCCTGGGTTTCTCTCAGTTGGCGGAGCTCTGTACGAAGCTTGAGCAAGCCTGTCTCGCCGGCGAGGACGTGATGCCGCTGCTTGAGGCTGTCCGCTGCGAGGCGAGGAGGGCCTGTGAAACGATTGAATGGCTCAGCAAGGCCGTGGCCTGATGGCTGGCCTAGGCCATTCAGTTGAATGGAGCAGCGCGGCCAAATCAGACACCATATGGAGAAACCTCGGCAACCCTCCTGACAACACCTTGCACCGATGATGCTCGAAAAGAAATTTGTGAACCGTCTGTGCTCCTGGGCTGGCGACGTGAAGTCGGGCCTCGGTAGGCTGAAAGCCGACGACCGCGGGGCCGCCGCGGTGGTTATGGGACTTGTCTCGCCCATTCTGATCGGCGGGATGGCACTTGGTGCGGAGACAGGCTACTGGTACTATACGCAACGCAAGTTGCAGCACGCAGCCGATGTGGCAGCCCATGCTGCGGGCATACGCAAGCGCGTTGGCGACAGTCAGATGCGTCTTGAGACGGCAGCGCTGCAGGTTGCCACCATATCTGGCTTCGTTCCCGTCAAAGTCGCTGAAGGACAAACGCAAACCGTCACCAATTTCGCAGTCCACAATCCGCCGCAGAGCGGGGCCTATACGAAGCAGTCCACAGCAGTTGAGGTCAGTCTCTACGAAACACATCCGCGGATGCTCTCATCGATCTTCTCTGACGACCCGATCCGCATTGCGGCTCGCGCCGTCGCCAAGCTGGAAGGCGGATCGCCAGCCTGCGTCCTGGCGCTATCCGAGACCAAACAGAAGGCGATTGAAGTCTCCGGCAGTTCCTCGGCAACTCTGAAGGACTGTAGTGTTGCAGCGAACTCTGTCCAGCCCGATGCCTACTACATGCCCAACTCAACGGCCTATCTGTCCGCCGATTGTATCAGCACGGTTGGAGAGGCTGCCATCAAGAACCCCAGTCCGGATCTTCTCGATTTGAAGGTCTGCACCAGCGTCCAGGAGAATGCACCGAAGACGCTGGATCCCTACGCTGACGTCTTGGAGCCGAACTTGAGCACAGCTCCGGCGTGCGAAGCGAAAAACAAGTTCGACGGTCCGGTGACAATTGCTCCGGCGACCGGAAACATCATGCGATTCTGTAACGGTTTGACGCTCAAGGGGGCAATCACATTCAAAGAAGATGTGCTCTACATTATCGATGGAGGGGAACTCAAGATCACCGGGGGGGAGCTCCACGGAGATAGAGTCACGTTCTTCTTTGCCAATGACGCGACAGCCGATCTCGCGGGACGACCTCTCCTTGATCTCTCTGCACCTTCGACCGGTCCCTATGCTGGTCTCCTGTTCTTCAGCTCCCGGTGCGATCTGTCCCCAACCACCTGCGGCGAGGTGTTCAAGATCACAGGGAATGTCGGCTCGACAGTTCAAGGGGCTCTTTATCTGCCAGGCTCGGCGGTCGAGTTTCTTGGAAACTCCGAGTCGACGAACGATTGCCTGCAAGTGATAGCCGACAAGGTGACCTTTACTGGTAGCTCGACTATCAAAATGGGTTCAGCATGCAGTGCGGCAGGAACGCGGGATATTGTGATGGGACAAGTTGTCAAGCTGGTCGAGTAGCTGCTTGATGCCCTTTTTCTTGGCTTGCGCTTCATTTGGGTGCGGACAAACCACGATTCAATCGCCCCGACCGTGGACCTTCGTTCGTTTCGAACTGGGCGCGAGCAGACAGCGGTATTTGGGCTTTACTTTACGCCCATGATCTGAATGACGGCAGGCGTGATGATGATAGCGAAGAGGACCGGCAGGAAAAACATGATCATTGGCACGGTCAACTTGGGAGGCAAAGCGGCCGCTTTCTTCTCTGCGTCGCTCATGCGCATATCTCTATTCTCTTGAGCCAGCACACGGAGGGAATGGCTCAAGGGGGTGCCGTACTTCTCAGCTTGGATCAAGCTTGTAACGACACCTTTTACTCCATCTAGGCCGGTCCTCTCCGCCAAATTCTCATAAGCCTTGCGACGGTCCTGCAGATAAGACAGTTCTGCGGTCGTCAGGCTCAGTTCCTCGGCCAGCTCTGGGCATTGTGTGCCGATTTCCTCGGCAACCTTGCGCAGGGCGCTCTCAATGCTCATGCCGCATTCGACGCAGATCAACAGAAGATCGAGCGCATTCGGCCAAGAACGGCGAATAGCTTCCTGGCGTTTGGCAATTCTGTTCTTCAGATAAACCCATGGAGCATAATAGCCGATCCATGCGACAGCCACGGTGATACCGAGCTTAATGAAGAGCGGCTGCTGAAGGCGCAGAATCACGAATACGTAGACGGTCGCGAGAAGAAACATCCCCAAAGGCATTAGAGCTCGTGTGGCCAGAAATGTGACGACCGGCCCTTGTCCGCGGTAGCCAGCGAGGCGAAGCTTCCGAACCAATTCTCCATCTTCGAGCTGCTCTTTGAGATTGAATCGGTCAACAATTTCCTTGAAGAACTTCCTTGGCTCTTGTCTCAAGGAAAGTTGCCCTTTGGCATGGTTGAGTCTTGCCCGCTCGCGCAAGCGGATGCGCTCCCGTTCACTCGCAACCTGCGCCATACGAGCGCTGAGCTGATCTCGGGAGAAATAGGGCCAGGATACTACGAGCACCGAAGCGGCGACGGAGATTCCGGCAGAGACCATCAAGAGCAGGTCATGGTTCATTGAGAGGAGACCAAGATCCATTTCGCGTCTCAGAAGTCGAAGTTGATCATTTTGCGCATGACAAGGATGCCGATCATCATCCAGAAGGCGGATATACCCAGAACGATATTGCCGATGAGGGTTGAGAACAGCAGGCCGATATAGGCGGGTGCGGTAAGATAGATGGCGCCAGCGACGACAAAGGGCAGGGCACCGATGATCCCAGCCGATGTCTTGGCTTCCGAACTAACGGCCTTAATCTTTGCCTTCATCTTCTTCCGCTCTCGCAGAACTTTAGAGAGGTTGCCAAGTGCCTCCGAGAGGCTTCCACCGGTGCGGCTTTGGAGGGAAATAACAATGGAAAAGAAGCTGGCCTCCGACAGCGGCACACGCTGCGGCAGGCGCTGCACAGCCTGTTCCATGGGCAGTCCCATAGTCTGGTCTTCCAGAATGAGCTTGAATTCGCCTCGCACTGGCTCTTGAGCCTCCTGTGAAATGATTCTCAGGCAGTCACCGAGCGGTAGACCGGCCTTGACGCCACGCACGATAACATCGACTGCATTCGGGAATTCTGACGAGAAGGTCGCGAACCGGCGACTGCGTCGAAAGCTCACGTAGAGGTGGGGCAGTAGGAGGCCGCCGGCGAGCGCAAAGCCCAGGGCAGGTAGGATCCCCAGCCCCGACAGAGCAAGGGTAAGCAAGAGACACAAAGCTCCGGCTCCGACACTCAGGGCACAGTAAGTTCTGCTACTCCAGCTGAGACCGGCTTGGCGTATGCGTCCAAGAAGCGTTGGCTTTGCCGCCTTCTGGGCTTTTTGTGCGTCTTCGATCTCGCGCAGGGTGCTCTCAATGCTCTTCTTGCGCGAGTTGAACGACTGACTGGAGACCTCTCGTGGGTTCCCAAGAGCTACAATCGTCGCGAGGCGTTTGCGGCTCTCCGAGCGCCGCTCGATGTAAGAGTAGAAGAGGGAAATGATGATCCCGCCGGCGCAGAAGGTCGCCAACAAAGCGATCACGAGGGGGGTAAATTCCGGGGCCAGCATCCTTCACCACACTTCAGGAGAGAGCCTATTTGTTGGATGCCTCAGCCGCGTCGAGTGCTGTGGCGAGACGCTTCTCTTCTCCATAGTACCGCGCCCGGTCCCAGAACCGGGGCCGCCCGATGCCTGTGGAGCGATGCCGGCCCAGGATGTTGCCCTGTGCATCCTCGCCAAGAATATCGTAGAGAAAGAGATCCTGCGTGATGATCACATCTCCTTCGAGCCCGAGAACCTCGGTGATATGCGTGATGCGCCGTGAGCCGTCACGCAAACGTGCCGCTTGGATAATCACATCGACAGACGACACGATCATTTCCCGAATTGTCCTTGACGGAAGACTGAATCCACCCATCGTGATCATCGACTCCACGCGGGAGATGGCTTCTCTCGGTGAGTTTGCATGCAGTGTTCCCATGGAGCCGTCATGGCCGGTGTTCATGGCCTGCAGCAGGTCAAAGGCCTCAGGGCCACGCACTTCTCCGACGATGATACGCTCAGGACGCATACGCAGACAGTTCTTGACCAGATCGCGCATGGTAATCTGTCCTTCTCCCTCGATGTTCGGTGGGCGGGTCTCCAGCCGCACGACGTGCGGCTGCTGCAATTGAAGTTCGGCAGCGTCCTCGCAGGTCACTACACGCTCCCCAGGTTCGATATAGCGGGTCAGGCAATTCAGAAGCGTCGTCTTTCCGGAGCCCGTACCGCCCGACACAATGACGTTGCAGCGGACGCGGCCAATGATCTCGAGCACCGTAGCGCCCTCAGGCGAGATGGTGCCGAAATTCACGAGTTGGTTGAGCGTAAGCTTGTCCTTCTTGAACTTGCGGATCGTGAGCGTCGGACCATCAATGGCCAGGGGAGGGGCGATGACATTGACACGGGATCCGTCCGAGAGGCGAGCGTCGCAGATCGGACTTGATTCATCCACCCGCCGGCCGACTTGGCTGACAATCCGCTGACAGATGTGCAGGAGTTGAGCGTTGTCGCGAAACTGAATGTCCGTCTTCTGAACCTTGCCCGCCACTTCAATATAGACGGTGTCCGCTCCGTTAACCATAATGTCGGCAATATCATCTCGGGCCAGCAGAGGTTCAAGCGGGCCATAACCGAGAACATCGTTGCAGATGTCCTGGAGGAGGTCATCTTGCTCAACAATGGACAACACGAACTTCTTGGCAGTCACGATGTCCCGGACAATGTCCCCGATGGCTTCCCTGGCCTGGTCGATATCCAACTTGCCGAGCTGAGCAACATCGATAGCCTCGACGAGAGCGGCGAACACTTGAGCCTTGAGGGAGTAGTACTCTTCAGTTTTGCGCGATGCCGATGGGCGGAGGCTATATGCTGTTTCGGCGTTGGGAGCCGCAGTGTTGGATGGAGCCTGCAGGATTCTGGTGTTGGTCTTGTGAGAGGATATCTCAGCCTGGGGAACGACCAGAGGTACAGGTGCCCGTGTCACGTGCTCGTCCTGCAGAACTCTCTTGCCAAACATCACTGAAGTCCTCGCTTGCCCTATCCTCCGCTCTGCCGGAAGGCGCGGCCGCCCGACACCGCAAGATGCTCATTAAAGCCCGTTGTAACCACCGGTCCATTCGGCCGCATGGCTTAGATGACGGGTGGGTTCCATCGGCTAAACGGTCTAATTGCCTGCTCGCCGGCAGACATGGTTTGAATAGGCTGGTGACTGAACGGGAGTTTCAGATGGTGAGTGCGTCTTGGAGGGCCGTTATCGCGACCGTTCTGGTTGCTGCCGGAACCGCCTCCACACAGGCGCGTGCCGACGAATTGGCCGGCCGCATCTCGGCGCCTCGGGAAGGATCAAGCTCGCTGGTCAGTCCGGTTGCCTCTAGCCTGCGTGTCGTGATCGATTTTGCCAAACTGCTGTCGTTTGGGCAGCCCGCCCGCACGATCATCATCGGAAACCCGGCCATTGTCGATGGGACACTGAACGACGAATATACCCTGATTCTGACGGGAAAATCCATTGGAACGACGAACATGATCGTTCTTGACGGAGAGGGGCAGGAGATCCTCAACACGGCCGTGAGCGTCGTCGGGAACGCGCGTCAGCTGACGACAGTTCACCAGGGTGCCGCGCAGCAGATTTATCTCTGCGACGGTTCGTGCAGGCCGCTCTCGGCGCCAGCGGCCCCGACAACCAGCAAATGAACATCTAGCTTGTACCTGACTGAGGCAGATTTCTCAGGTGATCTTCGGAATACGTCGTGTGACGCCGAGGGTGAATTGTTTATCAAGCAGGTCCGGGATCAATGGCTTGAACAACATCCGTGCCGAGAGCACCTTGAAGTCGAGGCCACTCGGAACATCGACAAAGGTAATCTCGACGGTTGGGTGCACGTCACTCAAGGTCCCTGAACCTGATGCTGCTCCGGATGTCACGAACTCAGCGAGAACCTCGTCGGTCAATTGCTGGTCGGTGGCCTCGGGATGAGTTATGCCGATGCGGACTGCGCGATCCACTGCAAAAGACATCCTGTTGTAGAGATAAAGCCCTCTGCCAAATTCGATGATGCCGAGGATGAGGAGGAGCATAGGCAGCGCAATAAGCGCGAACTCGGCAGCGGTCGATCCGCTCTCGCAGTTGGACAAGCGCAGGAATGGACCTGATGTCCTGGTCAACGGACCTCCACCTCGAGAGTTGGACTGAACCTGAGATTCGGAATGAGCATGCCTGTATAGGTGCTGGAGCCGGAAAGAGAGTAGAAGGCCAAGGTGGCCGGAGCCGTTCCCGTGCAAATGGTCGAACAGAGCACCTTAGCGCCCTGGTTGCTCGGACAGACGCAGTAGCGCTCAATCGTGAACGTCAAAGGCGGTTTGCCTCCGCTTGGTGTAGAGCTGCCGATCGCGAACGTATCCCCTGCAACGGTCTCGAGAACCGTCTGAACTGTGCTGGCCCCCGGATCCATCATGGCGCTCTGGGCCCCGGCACGCAGGACGTGGTCGATCGTCATACGCTGGTGGGCGGCAAGGCCGATGTCAGCTGTCATTACGAAGCCGATCACAAAGAGCGGAACGATCAATGCAAACTCAATCGCCGACAGTCCACACTCATTCTCCATCAGGGCCGCAAGTCTGGCCCTGGATCGATCGAGTCTGCTGCTCTTCTGCGCGCTCATCATGTGGTCCAAAAGCCTCCGCTGCTTATCGCGCTACATCGTCTTTACCTTGCCGATCAAAGAACTTAATCCGAGCAATCTCTTCCTTGAGCGATTCAATCCGTGCCGACCGGAGAGAGCGTCAGTAATGTTCGCAAACGCCTTGGTGGCCGCGCTCTTTCCGGAGGTTTCTGCAACCACCTTCCCCTTGTTCGCGGCATTGCCGAACAGGCTCGCGTCGAATGCAATGCAAGCAAGCGGCTCGATCTGCAGTGACTTGGCGAACTCCTTTGGCGAAATTTCCGGCCGCTTCGGCATTCCCACCTGGTTGAGGACGAGCTTCGGCGGTGGGTCGTGAGGGCGCGCTTGTTTTAGAACATGGATCAGGTTCTTGGCATTGCGCAGATTGGCGAGGTCCGGGGAGGCCGTGATGACAATGTCATCGGCTGAGACAAGCACGTTCTTGGTCCATGAGGTCCACTGGTGAGGCACGTCCAGAACCATGAACGGCACGTTCGCTTGCGCGACCTCGAGCAGAGGCCCCATGACATTTGAAGGCAGATCATAAGGCCTCTCAAGATGCGCAGGAGCGGCCAACAAACTCATATGATCATCATATTTCAGCAGCAGACGGTCGAGAAGGACCTCGTCGAGCCGGCCTGTATCTTGAATGGCGTCGGCAATGCCCTGATCAACGTCAAGATTGAAGTTGAGAGCCGCCGTCCCGAAGGGCAGGTCCATATCCGCCAGAACAACATCGCAGCTGAGTTGGTGCGCGATCGTCCAAGCAACGTTATGGGCTATCGTGGACGAGCCGACCCCGCCCTTCGCGCCGATGAAGGCATAGCTTCTTCCGAGCTTGCTCGAACTCTGCTCTTCGAAAGTTCTTGAAATGGAGGCAATGAAATCAACAGGGGAAACTGGGGCCAATAGGTAGTCGCTGACCCCTCGCTTGAGAAGTTCACGGTAAAAGGCGATGTCGTTCGTGTAGCCAATCGCCAGCACGCGCGTGCCGGCATCGCAGACCTGCGCAAGTTGATCCAAGTGCGCCAGAAAGGCGTCACCCGCGGAGCCGCTCTCGACGACCACGAGGTTGGGTGTCGGCGTCTGCTGATACTGCTTGATGGCGGCAGTGATACCCCCCATACGGCAGCTGACACGGGCACGATGCATCAGCCGGTCTTTCGCGGCACTTTCCAGGGTCGCGGCAATATCCGGAGTGTCGCAGAAGGCTTGAATGGCGATTCTCGGAATCTTGAGCGCCGGGCGAGGAGTGCCGGACACGTGAGCGCCGGTCTCCGCATGGAAAGCATGTTGATCCCGGCTATCGGTGTCCGCAATCTGCCGTGAGGAACCGTCGGCCAATTCGAGGGTCAAGTCCGTCATCGACAAGTCTCCGCTCACCAATCCTTCAGAACTTCACGATTTCGCTCTGTCCGGCGCGCAGGAAGCGTACGGACACATTGCTCGGGCGCTGAAGCATCGGCTCTTCCGAATTGTCGGAGGACGAGCGTAGCGCCAAAGAGAGAATGCCCGCAGCCTGCCCTGCTGCGATCGCCTCGGCCTGATCAGGGCTGAGCTCCAGGGTTGCCGTCTTGCCGACCACCGCTTGGCCTTTGGTTTCGTCAACCTTCTGATCGACGGCGAGCACCCGAATGTTGGTGAGAAGAGTGCGGCTCAGATTTTCGGTTTGCCCCTGACCAGGGCGTGCAACGGTCTGGATCACGTCAACCCTGTCATTGGGAAGGATGAAGCCGCCGGCCGTGCTTTCCACGGAAATCCTGATCGCGACCGCGCGCCTGCCTGGCGACAGCATGGCTGCGAGCAGATTTGAGCCACGGGACAGCTTGTCCTCCCGGATCGGTTCGCCGGAGACGAAGTGGCTTCGCACCATCAGGCCCGACATCTTTTTGACTGCTTCGGGCTGCGCGGTCCGGGTTACAAAACCCGGGCTGACGGCGCCGAGGGGCCAGGACTGCCAGCGAACGACCTTTTCCTCCAGTGTCCTCCCTTGCTCCAGGTCGGCGGCTGCGACCAGGACCTCTGTCATCGGTTGAGGAGGAGAGGGTGTCTCGATTGTGGTAACGGCGACGCCAGGCTGCATCGATAGAGCGAGCCAGCCCGCGAGGCTACCCGCACTGATGGCAACGATCAGAATGAAGACACGCAGCATGGTTCAAAGCCTCGTCTGTGGTTGGACGCCGATGGCCCGTCATGATCTGGCCGAGCGCCGGTCTATGACAGAGCCTTCAGCCAGGACGTCCCTGGAAAAATCAGCAGCGCCGCCGCTGCAATTGCGACGCCGTAGGGCACGCCCGAATCGCGGGCGTGCAGCCGAGTAATCCATGGGATCTGGCGAAACCCTGCCGGCAGCGCGATCGCACGGAACTGAAGCAGCAGAAGCGTCAGCACACTTCCGGCGACGGCCATATATAAGGCGAAGGGCAAGGCCCGATCCGCCCCGAGCCACAGCACGACGACAGCGGCCAGTTTGGCATCGCCGCCACCGATCCAGCCGAGGCCAAAGAAGATGAACATCCCGGCCAGGACGGCCAGAGCGGCGGCGGCATTGAGTCCGATCTCGACCGCTCCGAAACCTGCAAGGGGAGCGAAAGCGGCATAGGCACCGAGAAGAAACAGAACAAGTTCATTCCGGATCTTCATCGTCGTCAGATCCATGGCACCGGCCCAGAGCAGCGCGGACACGAAGCACAAGCTAGCCGCCAGCGCGGACAGGGCGGAAACTGTCATTAGCTTTCTCGCCGGTAAAGAGATGCACAACTCTGGAGAGGGCAGAGCAGAGGAAGCAGGGCTCCTCTGCGTCCTTGCATCCCATTACGGGGTGGCGGGTGGGGTCGTGCCGGCCGAGGTGACCTGACCAGCGGTTGTGGTCAGCCGAGTGCCAAGGTTTGTAAAGGTTTGGGTCAGTCCGGTCCCGAACGTTGACAGGGCAGTAATAACCAATACTGCCATCAGGCCCGCGATGAGGCCGTACTCGATGGCGGTAGCGCCGGATTCATTCTTGATAAAGCGGGTCGCAAGGGACTTCATGGTATTCTCTCCTCGACTAGTCCATTGAACAGCTGCATCTCCGATACAGCCCCCACAAGCCCATACGGGTGTGTCGCCTTGATAAGAGAATGGGACGCAGGAACAGTCCATTCAGCCTGATGGCCTAGAGCCTTGAGCGGCCGTGCTTCAGCCAAATGGCCTATGAGCTTGGAGCAGGCCGGGAGGATGCCAATGTGCTGCCGAAGGGAACGCTCGGAGGGGATTACTTTCGAACCTGCGACGTGCAGTTCTACCGGGACTTTCTCAAGCCGTCACGCAGGAGTTCGAGGTTGTTGTTGACGGTGACGCTTGTTGGATCGATCTCGTAAGCTTTTAGAAAGTTTGCGCGGGCTTTGACCGGATCTCCCCGGAGCAAGAACGAATAGCCGACATTGTTGTAGTATTCCGCGCGATCGCCAATCAATCGGCCAGCCTCCCGATAGGCGCGGTCTGAGAGATCGAATCGACGAACACGATCGTAGGAGGCGGCAAGACCGAGCCAGGCCTCCGGATCATTGGGTGAAATCTCGACGGCGCGCTCGTAGTAGCGGGCCGCGTGGCCATAATTGCCCTCGGAAAACTGCAACTGAGCGACTTGGAGAACTTCTCCATCAGGGTAGGGATCGACCGAGTCCGGCAGAGCCAGTTCGGCCGCACCATTGCCGAAGGCCGAGAGAGTGCCACCGGTGCTATTGCAGGCTCCAAGCAAGGGAACGGCACAGACAAGCAGACCAATCGCGGCGGTCCGTCCAATCAATCTCATCGCCACTTGCCCCCACTTCACTTTGTTCCGGGTGACCCGGAATCTCGTTGATTCCCCACGAGGCCCATGCTTACTCGGCCACTTGCGGGCCTTGTACGCCGCAGAGATTGCCTCCAGATCCTCCGCCGCGCTTCGCCATCGCGAGGAGATTGGAAAACCTATTCTAGGTAAGTTAGTCGAACAGTCCTTTACGTGGCGTTAACTATGATGGTCTTTCATGTATTGACGTCTAGGTCAGCTGATCGAGGAAGTATTTCCTGGGGGTGACCTAGAGAACGCGAATACCGGTAGGGGCGGGCTCTTCAAGATGCGAGTGAACTATGGCCTTGCGCGCCTTCGTGCTGCGCTGAGCGGGATCGTGTTCACGATGGTTGCTGGAATGCTCGTCCTGCCGACCTTCTCCGCACAGGCGCAAGAAAAGCTGCTGCGATTCAACAAGGGGCGGGCCACCGGCGAGATCAACGTTGCCCAGGGACAGTTCCTGACCGCTACGACTGTATCCGATGTCGGGCGCGTCGTTGTCGGAAATCCTGATGTTGCGACTGCCGTTCCGCTCACCGGACGCTCGTTCTACGTCTTGGGAAAGACGGAAGGGCGTACCAATGTTGCCGTCTATGACGGGAGCGACCAACTGTTGGGCATCGTCAATGTGGAAGTCGGCGCAGATACGCCCGATCTTGCTATGGCGATCCAAGAGGCCATCCCCAAGGCAAATATCAAGGTCGAAACGGTCAATGGCCGACTTCGGCTGAGCGGCACGGTTCCTGACGCCATCATGTTACGCAAGGCGCTTGAGATTGCAGAACAGTATGGATCTGATGGAGTCATCAATGCTTTACGCGTCACAGGCGGCCAGCAGGTCTTGCTGGAGGTGCGCTTCATCGAGGCGAACCGGAATGCGGGCCGCGAACTCGGCGTCAGCTGGTCGGCCCGCCGTGCCAATGACAAGAGCGGACGCGGGGTCACGACAGGCGGCTTCCTCCCCAACTCGAACAGCGGAGTCATCAGCTTCAATCCGCTTCTTCCTAGTGGAAGCGTCCCATTTGGGACCGTTCTGGCGCAGGTTCTCGGAGGAGGCATCAGCGCGGATATTCTGGTCCAGGCGCTCGAGGACAAGGGTCTCGCCCGCCGCTTGGCGGAGCCCAATCTCATTGCGCTGTCCGGCGAGAAAGCAAGCTTCCTGGCCGGCGGTGAGGTTCCGATTCCGGTTGCCTCTGACGACAACAACATCACTGTGACTTACAAGGAATACGGCGTCCGCCTGAACTTCACCCCGGTGGTGCTCGATAACGGCTTGATCAATCTCAAGCTTGAGCCCGAAGTCAGTCAGGTCGACGAGTCGATCAGGGTGAGCACGGGAGCGATTTCGATTCCTGGCTTCATCACCCGGCGTGCCAGCACATCGATCGAGGTGCGAGACGGACAGAGCTTCGCCATGGCCGGGCTCCTGCAGAGCGTCCACACCAAGAATCGCGAGCAGATCCCCTGGCTCGGTCAGTTGCCGATTATCGGCACGCTTTTCAGTTCCTCCTCCTTTCAGGAGGAAGAGACCGACCTGGTGATCATCGTGACCCCGCATCTGGTGAGGCCTGCGAAGCCAGGCCAGCCGATACGCACGCCGCTTGACGGCGCCAAGCCCAGCAATGACCCGGAGTTCTTCCTTCTCGGTGCCATGGAGATCGACAGTGACACGCAGAAGCGATTCGCCGAGGGTGCCGGAGTGATCGGTCCCTATGGTCACATCGTCGAGCTCAAATCTGGGAAGCGAAATGTCAGCAGAAAAGTCGTCAAAAACTAGGCGTTGGATTCAGGCGTCAGCTGGCTTTCTGATGCTGTCGGTGCTTGGAGGATGTGTCGATTATCTGGAGCATCGCGATACGATCACCCTCCGGGCAGGCGATGCGCAGGCGTGGAACAAAACGGTTCATACAGCCGATCCCTGGCCGCCCTACGTCATGAACAATCATATCCCGGGTGATGGGCAGCGCACAGCTGCCGTTATCCAACGCTACAGCACAGGCGATGCCGGTTCTGTCGATGGATATGCAGCCGCCGGCGCGGCAGCGGCTCGCCCTACGAAGTGATGGCTCAAGAGGGAGCCTGATTCCATACTTGTCGGTGCACCCCAGCGCCAATGTTAAGGAATGCCCAAAAGGCGGTCATCCCGGTCAACGCCGCGGAAGGACGAGGACGAAGCGGCGGCGCTGATATCGAGGAGATCGCTCTCGATCTCCTCGTTGAAGGTCTCAGCTCATCCCAGAGGTCGGCAAGTGTGCTGAGGACGCTCTAGTCCTGAGAGCTGTTGCTCATGAGACCTTTGAAATGGCGGATTGTGACCATCCTGGAAACTGGCAAGACTTGGTGGCGACGAGCTAACCCCAGCAAATTCGCTCGACAACCGCAGCTCGCCTCGTCATGAATCCTCGGATCAGAGAGTTGCTGAAACGCATAGTGGAACTATTCGACTCAGGGCGCTCCCGAGTTGCCCGGCTTGCCAGCGGTTCGCCTCCCACTGCACGCTATGCGTTGGTTCTGAAGTGATCTTGCTTGTCAGCCTGCGAATGAAATCCGCCCCGCAGGCGTCAAGCGGAAGGACACGATCAGGGAGCGTTGGTTCGATGTGAGACCAACCTTGCTCGCCGGCGACGCGTTCATCCTTCTGACGCGTGAACGAAGCGGGGTGGGACGATCCGGCGTGTTCCTGCCAGCGGACGAAAGTGACGAGTTGCCAGGGGGGCGCCGAATTGCGCAACGGTGTCGAGATGAGGAGCGAAAAGTCCGGGATGCGCCGGAGACGATTCGTGGCTTCGATCAGCTCGCATCGTAATCGCTTCACAGAACTGCTGGCACCACTCAAGAAGTTTTGTTGCCAGAGGCGGGGACGACGGTTGCGCCGGGGCATCGTCTCGGCCAATATCGACCCTGCCTCTGAGGGCCCACGTCGACGGATCGCTCGTCGGCTGCTCCTGAGGCCTCTGTGCGACCGCCCACCGGGTTTGTGCTTCCTGGTATCGGGTCGGCGAGCGGGTGTCCTGGCGTTCCAGGACCGTGCGAGCACTGAATTGGATTGCCGGATGGCTGCCGCCGAGAACCGGAACCACTGTCCGATCCTTTGAATTCACGGTCACCTGTATCCCCTTCATCGCTGGGCTAAAGCGAAGAGCGGTGGGATCGGAAGGTGTGGCAAAACTTATGGTGCAGCGGGGAAAATGGCGCTCGCATGCGGACTGCTCATCAAAGACCGGGACACTGTCCTCGAATTCGGCCTCCGCATTGGCAAAAGCATTACGGCACTCGGTGGGAGAGAGGAGGCCAGCGGCAAGGCACGCGCGCCTTGTGATATAGAAATCAGTTTGTGGTTGGGCCCGAACGGGTGCACCGAGGATAAGCCCTATGAGAGCGAGCACGATACGAGGTGAAAATATCGGGCAGAGGCGCATATGATCGATCTCGCGCGGTGGATTGCGGGCGGCTGAGCACTCACATCGAAGGTGGAAGAGGTCGAAACACCTCGTCGCAGGTTCCTACGTGATTCCTCCCCGCTTGTCCGACAATAGCCCACCGATCCTGCGCGAAGCTGTCGTCAAATGAGGTCGTGGTCCTTCGTTTGCCAGCGTGGGTAATGACACAAGCCGTTTGCGGCGCATCTGATCAGGCGAACACATCCCAGCTTTCAGGGCGCCAAACGGTTGGGACGGCGGCTATGATCCACCAAGCGCTTTTCCATCGGCCTCAAAGCGGCGCTATCACTTGCGCAACCATGGCTCGTGTGATCCTGGGCAACATCGAGATGATCCACACGATGTGGAAACGATAGGAGAAGTATACCTGTAAGCGGCCGCTATCCCTCGCCGAGCACTTTGCTCTGCTGGTCGCACGAGTTCTCTGCAAACACGTTATCCCTTCTCGTCCCCATTCCCGATTTGCGACGGAGCTTAACCGGCGTTTGTTCCATGTCCTGAGAGACCACACGTCTCTCAGGACTTTGGACAAGCACACCTGCAACAGGTCGCTTCCCACTTTACAGGATTACCAGGAAGTCTCTTGCGGCGACATTGTTGGGGCTTCCGGCAATCGTTGCAAACTGGGTCTGGCCTGCCCCTCCAACACCATCGGGGTCAAAATACAAGGCACCCGAGACCGTGTCGTAGATAATCCGGTCGCTGCTGTCGGCAGCGGCCGTGCCTACACGGAACGCGCTGCCCCGCAGCACCCCGGCGGCCAAGCCCGTGAACACATCGTTGTCCAGTACAATCGTATCAGAGCCCCGGAGGTCGTTGATCGTGTCGACATTCTCTGGGCTCAGGGCCGTGCTGAAGGTAAACTGGTCGAATCCTGACCCACCCGTCAGAAAGTCCGCACCCAGTCTGCCATCGAGGCGATCATTTCCGCTGTCTCCTCGCAGCCGGTCATCGCCCTCACCACCATTCAGGCGATCATGGCCTGAGCCCCCAAAGAGCCGATCATCGCCTGCGTCACCATCGGCTCGGTCATTGCCTGTCCCGCACCGGATCTCGTCATCGTCTCCCCCGCCGTTGATCCGGTCGTTACCATCGCCGCCGAACAGGCGGTCGTTGGCAAAGCCGCCTGACAGTCGATCATGACCCTCCTGCCCAAAGAGAATATCGGCGAACCTGCCGCCTGTGAGACTGTCGTTGCCGCCCTCACCAAAGAAAATTGCCGGCGCGTCCGCGGCTGTGAAGTTGTTTCGGGCGTCAGTGCCAAAGCGGATGTCATGCAAGGGCAGGGCGTCCCGAAGTAAGTCAACCTGGGCGCTACCCAGGTTGAATTGCATCCGATCCAGCGAGAAACTGGACACGCCCACCGGAAGAGCGGCTGTGAGGGTAAGCGTGAACCCGCTGAACGTAGCTTCCTGGTTCCCGTCGACAAGGTCGGGCAGCATCACGTACTCAAAGGCGTTCGGGTCTGATGAAACAATATTAGGTGCGGCAAAATCAGTGATGGGGTTTGCCGTCATAGTCGGGGGAGGAAGGGCTGCACCCAGCACCCCTGTGAGTGTCATACCTACAGTAAGCTCCGCACCGGCAGGAAGGTTCGGGCCGCCGAAGCTCAATCCGGGCGCGAACTTATGATTGTTTGGGAATACGGCCGGGGGCGGCTCCCCGAGTGTGGTGCCCACAAATGATGAGGGATTGTAGGGCGAACCGACACCCAGGTCCTTCAGCCGCAGGGATTGCTTGACGCCGCTTTCCCGATCAACGAAGTCGACATTGATAGTTAGCTGAGTGTCCCCTGCCGCGAAGGTCGCATCCGACAACGCAATCAGGCTTCCGAGGAAATTGTCCTGCTCGGCCGCTCCCGATGCACCGGAGCTTTGACTCCCCCGCTGAACGAGTGTTCCTGAGTCAAGGTCGTACCTGATTGTGATTGGAGCCGGCATTTCAACCTCCCGAGAGACCGTGGGCCCACGGTTGCCCACATAACGCCCCTGATGGAGACATCAGCCACAAGGCCGCCGTTCTTGATCGGGGTGCGGCTCGACGCTGCTCACAGGCTGATACAAACGAGAGGATCACAGGTTCGTGTCTCGAGTGCGGCAGGTGAACGGTTCTGGGGGAGTACCATCAGGCTCATCGGAGGGTGCCGGGTAGGGGCAATGTAGAGGGTGACGTCGCCCCGTCTCCCTCGCAATACCCGCCAGCGCTTCCCGGCTGAAGTGATCTCTCATGCCGTGTGGTTTTACTTCCGCTTCCCCTCGGGGGCACATAAGGATCTACGGACGAGACTCGCCCTGCGCCACTGTCCGCGGAAGTCTTCCGCATCATGCCGCAGTACCGGAACTGCCAGTATGTAATGGTGCGCGATGAGATCGTGATCGTCGAGCCGAGGATGAAGAAGATCGTAGAGGTGATCCACAAGTCGGGTGAATCGCGCAAGTCGGCATCGATCAGCCTAAGCAGCGAGCAGCGCGAGAGGTTCAAGACCTCGATGGAGACCACTGGATCTAAGCGCCACGCCTCATCCACCAAGATCGAGATCCGCGAAGGTGTGACGCCGCCAGAGGACGTCGAGATCATGGACGTTCCGCAGACCATCATCACAGAGGTGCCGGAGCTTCGCAGTTATCGGTATGTGGTGATCGGAGATGAAGTTGTGCTGGTTGAACCTGAAACCCGCCGTGTGATTGAAGTCATCGAACAAGCAACGAACGGCGAAGGGAGGCGATCTCCCTCCGCCACGTCTGTTCAAGATGTCTCGTCGGCTTGCCGGACGAAATCTGTCGCCCGTTTTTATGCCCGCCGCAGGCAGGACAGGGGCCGGTCATGGAAATCCTGTCTAGGATGCCGAATGAAACAGGTAGAAGCCGTTGGCTTCCGCAGAAACATGGGCGGCCTCGGCGTCGAACCCGGACAGGGTGCCGATGTCGAGCGAGCGGGCATATTCCCATAGCTCCTCCGTCACGAAGACCGGGACGGGGACGTTCTCGGGGACAGCACAGTACAGATCCGCTTCATCCTTGCGCCGGAACAGGTTGTAGGTGCGCATCGGTCAACCTCCTTGCGCTCTTCTGATGGGCCGGAGGTCCTAGAGGCTCCATGCGGCAGGAGTGTGGAGCTGTTAAGAACACGACGCCGCACGGCGGAACGGCACCGCCCGCCATACGTTTCCAGATCGAGTTTTGCAGGAGAGACATCATGGACCAAGATCGTATCGAAGGAAGCGTCAAGACCTTGGGTGGACGTGTGAAGGAGTTCTTCGGACGGATGTTTGGCGACAGCAAGCTGCGCGCCGAGGGCAAGATGGATCAGGCCGAGGGCCGAATCCAGAATGCGGTCGGCGGGCTGAAGGACAGCCTGCGTGACGAGGACAGGCGCGGGCCGTGATCGCGCGTTCCGGCGTGATCCTTGTCGCCGCCATGCTCATGGCGCAGGTGGCACTGGCGCAGACAGGCGGCACGCCCGTTGAAACCGCACCAGTGCTGCTGCCGCCGGACAAGCAGGCGACTATCAGGCAGCACTTGCAGCGGGAGAAGATGCCGGAGGCACAGATCGGCGCGCCCATCGCGGTCGGATCCGTCGTTCCGGACGAAGTGGAATTGTGGAGCTTGCCCCAGGACACGGTGACGGAAGTGCCGAGCGTGACGCGGTACAAGTTCTTTCGGGCAGGCAATACGATCGCGGTCGTCGATCCCGATAACCGCAAGATTATCCAGGTCATCACGGATTAGGTTTAGAGGCCGTCGGCCTCTATTGGGGGCATAGCGACCGCTGCATAGTCGCGCAAAATAGGAGCAAGCGGCGCGCATAAGGAAGAGCGGTGGCGCTCCTGCGGTCGCCGTGCGAGCTATCGGTACTAACCAACCTTCGCAGTTCGCCGACGGCTTCTTCCGGTTTATCAATCAACGTTGTGCAAGGGGATCAGTCGCGCGTTGATGAGGAAGAACCAAGATGAGACCCGCGTCAGTGGATCGGTGGAGTACTGCCATAGTGGCCGTTCTCGGAGGCGTGCTGGGCATGATGATGGCCACGGCGTACCATCTTCTGCATGATCACACGGGGCTTCCCTCCCGAGACTTGCTCGCGCACTTCATCCCGCAATTGATCGCAGGTTGTGTGGGTGGTGCACTGGTGCTCGGATCGGCCGCCGTAGTCCATAATCGCAAGAGGCAGGCAAGACGGTCGGATCCGCGGCCCTGGAAGCCCGTTTGAGCGGTAAGAGTGAGCTGGAGGGTCTCAGCACAGGACCTGCATATCGCATAGCTCACGCCGGACAGCGTGAGCGCGAGGACCAGGATAGCGGCAGCGTGATTCTCGAAGCGGTCGATCTCAGCGTTGCTGTCATCGATCCGGGCACGACGTCCCGGGCAGGAGCGCTTTCTGGTCGCCAACGCGTGAAATCCATAGGTGATACAAACGCCGCAGTAGTCCGTAAGATCCGGCGCGCCATGGTGAGAACGAACCTGGAGAGGGCTGGTCCCTGATGAGCGCTGCGCCGCGTGACGATACGCCCGTCATCCTCTGGTTGATCGAGGACGAGACACCACCCGAGCGCCCAGAGCCTGTGGGGTTTTGGACCGCCAACTTTAAGGCAGGTGTTGGCCATTGGCGCTTCTTCGGAGATCCGCCACGCTTTTGCTCTGACGCACAGATCCGCGGGTGGCGACCGCTTCTCTGCCCACCCTGCATCGACGCTGAGCTCGATCGAACGGCTCCGCACCCAAAAGTATAGTTGGGCGAGAATGCCTAAGCTTGGCCTTTATTCTGCCTTCGGGGAGACACGATCGGAACTTGCGATACAGGCTCTCTTGAGCTGGGAACAGAACACATGTCGCTGGATGAACCTTTTCCCCTGAGCCAGTTTTCGCCAAGGCTGCAATGTGCAATCCGCAACGAGTTCGAAGGGCGCTGTCCCAACCTGCAAGAGGTGGCTAAGATCACTGATGCTCAATGGCTCTCAACGCCGTCCATCGGCCCAGCCATCCTGAAAAAAATCCGGGCTCTAGGGCAATGTGACGAGTGCTCAATCGGGCAAATGACGGATGCCGAATTGCTTCAGCGCCTCATCGATTTGCAGGAGGAGATCAGGCTGATCCAGCGCACAGTCAGGATGACGATTCCTCAATCCTCTCGAGAAGGTCGACCGCGTTATCGGTCGCTAGCGGCTTCATCGGATCGCATTGCAAGATCGGAGCAATATGTCCGGACCGGGAGGTCTGTTGTAGGTCAGGGCATTTTCACGAGTGGCCCCTTGTAGGGCACGACAGATAGCTGTTTCGGAGCGGGCGCGATCGCGGGAGACGCCGCTGGTTGCTCACATAGGCCTGCCATCTGGATGAGGCCAAAGCCAACGTGGGATCCCGTCTGGGCAGGTTGACCGGATTGCTCGGCGCTGCGGTGTCTATCCCGCTCTGCACGGTCGTATCGACCGACGCGGACGCCCAGCCCCGCCCCGAACGTCGTCCGCCCCACCCGTCCGGGAGGGCCTCCCCCGCCGCGGCCGCTGGGTCTGGGTGTCCGGCCATTGGGTCCGCCGCAGAGGCCGGTGGGTAGGCCGTCGGACGCAGCCGACACCGTCCCATGATTGCGAGAGGGAGTTGAGGCATGGAACCGCTGAACCCGTTCCTGGATCCCAACACGTCCGCGGGATGTCCGCGGTCCGGAACAGCGCCTGCGCCATCGGGACGAGGATAAAGAAGGCGACGAACAGGGAGACACCGCCGTAGGTCACTAGGGCACCGGCCGGCACGACCGCGAGAATAGCCCGATCCCTGCCGAGCCGGGCCGTCATGACGTCAGCAATCGCCGTGACCGAGCCGCTGTCGTTCATGAACTTGCCGAAGGAAGCGCGCAGCGCTGCCCATGAAGATCTGCGTCCAGCTTGCGAGCAAGGGCTCACCGGCGAGCGCGGCCGCGACCAGGGCCGCTGCCAGCGCGAGCAACAGCACGCTCCAGCCGCGGAACGCGAGCCAGATGAGGAGGCCCACGGGTCACACGCTCCCGGGCAGCCAGTCGATGGCGAGGGGGAAGTGCGTCCAGATGGTCCGTGCGTCCGTAGCCAGGAAATCCTTTGCGGCCTGGCGTGCCTTGTCCCGCAGCATGGTGAGGAACTCCCATTCGGTATTGAGCTTCGAGGAATAACCGAATCCGATCCTCTGGTCGCTGCTCACGCGGTGGATGCACATGCCCGCCCACAGGACGCTCTTGCCGCCTAGAAGTTGACGCCCGTTGGTGATCGGAACGTGAGAATTTGCCCCCTGGCTGACATTATGGTGCCTGTATTCGCTCCCTAGTCAGATAAAAGGTCGTCGTGAAGGTGGCACTGAGCTATTGTTCTTCAGGCCCCGAGATTGATGCGCCACACCCATAACCGGCGGTGATATGATGACACCGTCCCAAGTGGAGTGACCAGTGATGGCTATCTCACGGGAGATGAACCCATGCACATCCTTGCGGCAACGGACTTCTCGACCCGATCGCAACGGGCCTTGCGGCGCGCCGGCCTGCTGGCGCGGGACAGCGGAGCCGAGCTCACCCTCGTGCACGTCGTGGACGATGACCAGCCGCCGGATCTGGTCGCGCTCGAACGCCGCGAGGCCGAGCGGATTCTCGGCGAGCAGATCGGTGCAATCGCTGAGCTGCGCGGACTCCCGTCGCGCGCCCTCGTCGTGGAGGGTGACCCGTTCGATGGCATCCTGCGCGCCGCCGCATCGGCGCGGGTGGACCTCGTCGTCATGGGAACCCACCGCAAGCAGCTCCTGCGCGATATCTTTGTCGGAACGACCATCGAACGCGTGATCCGCACAGGTCCGGTCCCGGTCCTGATGGTGAACCGGGAGGTGGATCAGCCCTACCGGACGGCGCTGGCCGCGGTCGACATGTCCGACCCGTCCGCGAATGCCATCAGGGTTGGCATGTCACTGGGATTGCCCGGCGCGACCCGGCTTGCGCTCGTTCATGCCTTCGAGCCGCTGGCGAAAGGAAAGCTGGTCTATGCCGGGCTCAGCCAGGACAGCATTGACGGGTATGTGGCCGACGAGCGTGACCGGGCCAGCAAGGGGCTGATCGCGTTCCTGGACGCGAACGGGCTCGATGCACGCGGGCGGTCGATGCGCATCGAGGAGGGGGCGCCGTTCGCGGTGATCGCCACGGCCGTGGCGCAATTGAAGCCCGATGTCCTGATCATGGGGACGCACGGCCGCTCGGGCATCGCCAAGGCGCTCCTGGGGAGCGTGGCCGAGGAGGTCCTGCGCTCCCTCGACATCGATATCCTCGCCGTCCCGCCCCTCCAGTAACGTTCAAGGATGCCGACGCGGTGAGCGGGCGTCTTGGCCGCCGCCCAAGGCAGTTGCGACGATGGCCAAGCCCGTCAGCGTTTCCGAATGCCCGCAATCATCGGCCGATTGGAAACCCACTTGCCAACCTCCACGTCCAGCCCCCGGATGTGGTGACGCGACGAGTGGGCATCGCGTAGCGCGTAGCCGCTTCAACTATTTCAGTTGGAGAATGACCGGACCTTCCGACACTTTCGGTGCACTCACGCCAATGTCCGACGCATTCTTGCCGATCCATTCCTTGGCTCTTTGCATACTCTCATCCGTGCCCGCCTTGTCCTGACAGACCGTGACGGAGACGCCGCCCTCGCCAGTGCGGATCAGTGAGTACCCGACAAATCCCTTGACCGTCCGTATCAGGCTCTCGACATCGGACTTACGCGTCTCCAGCAGATCGAAGAGTTCCTTGGCCCCTTCACCCGAATAGGTTCTGATCACGGCGTGCATGGCTCTGTCCTCCGTTCGGCGTCTCCTGTTGAATGATGCAGACGATTGCCCCGGATCGCGCAGCCAAATGTGCGCTTCCGAACAGCCCACGTCCACAACTATCACTCATGAAAGGGGAGGGCGATGATGGCAGCGCGGCATCTGGGGCTGGTCCTAGAATGGCGCTTATGGGCATGGGGCGGAAGTCGACCGAATGTCCGTATAATGTGGGCACACCGGACATTTATGAGAGGTCAGCAATTTCCTTGCACGACCCGTTCCGGAAATCGAGCCTGATAGACTCCTGATTGGAGTAGTTATAAAACTTCACGGTGCTGCGTTCTTTAAGAGCGATACCTCACGACCGACTAGGACTGCCTTGCATGCCACGAGCCGGTGCGCACCATGACCTCACACACCTCCGGGGTTATCCGATCCTGAAGAATTAGCCAGGAGGCGCTCATGCTCAAGATATTCGGCGCGGCCGGATCGGGCTCAGTTCCGATCGAGGCCACACTGACACTGCTCGGAATTCCCCACGAGGTGATCGAGGCGGTCACTTGGGAGGACGAAGCGGCGCGCAAGCTTGTCGAGACGGTCAATCCGCTGCGCCAAGTCCCGGCGCTGGCGCTGCCGTCCGGGGAGGTCATCACCGAAAGTGCTGCGATCCTGATCTATCTCGCCGATCTCTATCCACAGGGACGGCTGGCGCCAGGACTCAACGACCCCAAGCGCGCACAATATCTACGCTGGATGGCCTACGTTTCGGCGGCTATCTACGCGTTTGCCTGGATCAAGGACGACGCCATGCGCATCGCTGCCGGCAAAGAAGATGCGCCGCGCGTGATCGATCGCGTCCACGATCGGATCGCCGATTGCTGGCGCATAATGGACGGGCAGATCGCGCCCGGCCGTTACATCCTCGGCGACGAACTCTCCGTACTGGATCTCTATGTGACGGTGATTTCGCGCTTCGGTCCCTGGCGCACGCGCTTTTACAAGAGCGCGCCGAAGATGGCCGAAATCGTCCGCCGGGTCGATGCCGACCCGCGTCTCGAGGAATTCTGGGCGAAGCGGTTTCCATTTGATGTGGGGTGGGAGCGGTAAGCGTCACTCCACTCTCAACACGAGCTACGCACGTCCCTCAGCGCAGCCAAAACCCACACGACGGGTGACTGGGACGGCGCGTCCCGTAACTCCGATAGTCGCCTGGATATCAAGGTTTCGGCTCCGAGCGCTCCAGGCAGCGGCACCAATCCCGAGCAACTGTTCGCCGCCAGTTGGTCTACCTGCTTCGAAAGGGCGATGGCGTTTGCAGCCCGTAAAATGAGGATCGCGTTGCCGGCCGACCTGGCCCGCTACATCGAGAGCCAAGCTTAAGAACCGACAGCGACGACGAATGCAAATCGCCGCCAATGGTCTGCTACTGGCAATTTCGTTGAAAAAGTCGGCGTCCAGACGGGCTGGGAGAGCGATGCAGCCTGCCTTGTTGAAGTTGGGTCTGCGGTGAGGTGTGCTCCTTGAACCCCTTTAGGCCTCTTGGGTCACCCGAGGCCCTGTAGGCAGAACCAGCTTGGCAAGCTTCCTCAGGTTCTGGGCGGTGGCGGCCAGCAGGAACTCGTCCTGAGCGCCACAGGGACCGCGCAGCCGCAGGCGTCCCATCTTCAGGATCCGCTTGAGATGGGCAAACACCATCTCGATGCGCTTGCGCCCCTGCCGCGGCCGCTCGAAGGCCGCCGTGCCCCTCAATGAGCGCGCGACCTCGCGGGCCTGCTCATAGATGCTGCGCGGGGTCCTGCGGGCTGGCGTGTTGGGGCAGCAGCGCTCCTTCAGCGGACACGGGCCACAGTCAAAGGTGCTGCCCAGATAAAGCCTGTTCGTGCCTTCATTCACGATCCGGCCGCTGGTCGTCAGGGACTTGCCTTCGGGACAGGTGTAGGTGTCCATCTCGCGATCATACGCGAAGTCTGATCGCGCGAAGGTGCCGTCCTGACGCTCGGATTTGTCGATCACGGGAACATGGGGTTCGATCTTCTGCTCCTCGACGAGCCAGTGCAGCATCTCGGCCGAGCCGTAGGCGCTGTCAGCCGCCAGCCGCTCCGGCTTGAGGTCAAAGCGCTCAGCCGTGCGCTCGAGTATGGTGCGGGCGGCGCCCACTTCGGCCTGGCGCACCGCCCGGGACGCTTCCACGTCGACGATCACGGCTGCCTTGAGGTCGATGAGGTCGTTGTCCGCATAAGCAAAGAAGGCTGGACCACGCAGTGCTCCGGTCCACTGAGCTGCCGGATCGGAGGGTGAGACGAACTTTGGCTCAACCTCGGTGGCCGCATCCCAGGCGGCTTCGTCCAGGGTGGCGAGATACTCGCGCACAGCCCGCGGAGCCTCCTGCGTGTGATCCACGGCTCTCCAGTCGGAGCCTGCCAGGGAGCGCTGCTTGTTGGCATCGGCCTGGATCAGGCTGGCGACCACGCCAAAACCCTCACCACCGACCAGCCCCTCGCCGAGGCAGCGCTGCACCACCGCCTCGAACAGGTGACGGAACAGATCGCTCTCACGGAAGCGCCCATGCCGGTTCTTGGAGAAGGTGGAGTGATCCGGCACCTTAGCCTCCAAGCCCAAGCGGCAAAACCAGCGATACGCGAGATTGAGGTGCACCTCCTCACACAGGCGCCGCTCGGAGCGGATGCCGAGGCAGTAGCCGATCAGCAGCATGCGGATCATCAACTCGGGATCAACCGAGGGTCGGCCTGTGGTGCTGTAGAAGCCAGCCAGATGCTGGCGCAACCCGGAGCAGTCGACGAAGCGATCAATGCGCCGTAGCAGGTGATCGGACGGGACATGGTCCTCGAGCCGGAATGCGTAGAACAGGCTCTCCTGCATCACGAGACGCTCGCCCATCATGACCGGATCCTCCGCTGAGAATGCACCATCAGGGAATCATGATCCACCGCCAATCACGACGACTTTTTCAACGAAATCGGCACGAGGCTGACGAAGGCCGAACTTCCGTAGTCATAGGGTAAGCTGACCTTCATAAGGCCATGCCAAACGGCTCAGTTTGACCCCATGCAGACCTTGCGTGTTCAAAGCAGAAGAGCAGCTAGGCCTGAGTGCTGATGCGCACCCGAAAGCTTCCACGCACCTACCGAGTGTTCGGGCTTTGGAGGAATGCGAGCAGATCGAGCGCGACATCGTCCGGCGCCTCCCATTGGGGATCATGGCCGATCTCGGCGCTGATCTTGAGTATCGCACCGGGGATGCGCGTGGCGAGGTGCTCCTGCTCGTCCCGCGAGAAGACGCCGTCGCGGTCGCCGCCCAGGATCAGAACCGGGCAGCGGATCCGGGCGAGATCCGGTTCGGGATCGGCCGCGATAAGGCCAGACAGCGCCGCTTTCCAGACCCGCGCCGGGAGCTTCAGGCTCTCGGCCACGATTCGCTCGAAGAACGCCGCCGGTACCGGGCGGTGGATGGTGCTGGCCTGGAAGGCACGGACGAAGTCCTCGCCGATAGGATCGTCGAGCGCCTCGACCTCCCGCAGCAGGTCCTGAGTGATCGGGTTGCACGCTGTCGCGGCCGAGCCAACGAGGACCAAGCGTTCAACGCGCTGGGGAGCTTGAGCCGCGACCACGCGGGCGATGAAGCTCCCCATCGAATGGCCGACGAGGGCGGCCTCTGCGATACCAAGCCGATCCATGAGCTGGATGGCGTCCCCGGCGAGATCGGCGGGCGCATAGCCATCCACGGGCCGGTCGGATTCTCCATGCCCGCGCTGGTCCGGGACGATCATATGCCAGTCCGCCGGGAGGAGCGGGAGAATGCGGCTGAAGGATACCCAGGAGTCGGAATAGCCGTGCAGCATCAGCACGGCCCGGCCGTCCTCCGGCCCCTGCTCGGCCACATGCAGGCCAAGGCCAGACGGCAGGTGATATTTCGCGAACCGCAGATCGGTTGACATGGCCGCCAGTGTACCGTGGGGGAGAGAAGATGAGCAATGGTGGCCTGCTTATTCAGCCTTCAACTGATCTGGATGGTTCCGCTCTACGTAAGATTAGGATTGTCGCTCTGGCACTTCACGGAAGTTGGGCGAATGTCGACTAACGACAGGAACACGGGACGTTCTGAAGCCTACAACCGCGCTGCATTTTCAGCCTCGTGCCCCAAGAAATTGAACAGGGCTTGGGGCATGCCTTCTACCTCTGAACGTGGTGGCTCGTCTGCACGGAGCGTAAGGTAAAGGTCGATGGCAGCAACCAGACTCGCCTTCACTGATCCGAAATCATGGCGTGCGACGGTCGCGGCCAGTTGCCTCGTGTCATCAAGCCCATACGCCTCGATGCGTCGCACACCACGTTGTGGGCGCCCCGCACGGCGGTGGAGCATGGGGCCGAGAACCTGATCACGGAAGAAAGCGAGCATGCTGATGGCCTCGAAGAGCTCGCCTCGCAGCGCTCTGGCTGCTCCGTAGTGGAGCCAGATCCAGGCCCGGGCCTCAAACCAATCCGGATCCAGGTTTGGCCAAGATATGCCCGCCCGGTCCAATCTGTCCTCGACGGCCACCGTGTCCCTTGACCAGAGAACGACCGGACGCTCGATGAGCCGATCCAGGTCCGCCATCGTGACGAACTTCAAGTCGATATGAAGAAGCTCGGGCCCATAGAGGCAGATCAGAAGACGGGGCTCCCCCACATGCTCGCCCGTGAAGGCACTCAGCAATGGCCCGAGGCGGCGAGCAATACCCATTCTGGACGCTAGCACCTCAGGGTAGGCGTCCTCCTCGACGACGACAACGAAGTCGAGATCGGAGAACTCATCCGTGCCACCGTGGATCAGGGAGCCGCCGGCAAGCAAAGTGTGGATGCGAGGGTTGGTCGAGAGGATGCTGCGGGCCTTGTCGAGGAAGGCGGCATGAGATGCGGGGAGCGTGCCAGTCATATATCCCTCCGGGCCAGCATCGCAGGATACCTGAAAAGGTATGAGTTCCAGAAACGGTCTTCCGCGAAATCTCCCATGAGAAAACTGGAGCTCAGCCTGAGGAAAGTGTGAGCCTGGAAGGTCTTCTAATGGCACATCTCGGAAGAAGCGCTTTGGTCGGCTCATGAGGCGGTAAGCGGACCATCATTTCATTTGCTGTTCGTTACTCTTGACCCAGGCCGGCAATGATCTGCTCCAGTTGCGAGCGGTCCGGGGCTTGATGGCTCGAACCATTGTCCGCTTTGGCATGGACCCGATCAGCGGCACTGGCGGCAGCCATGGGCCTCGGACGCCGGCCATTGGTACGACCCATGTCTGTACCAGTCCTTGTCATGGGACGGCTCACTCTGCGTTTGCATGCCTCCGGGTTCAACGGGGAGCGACATTGCGGGTTTCACTCCGCCCGTCCATTCCCGTCCTGCTTGGCTCAAGCCCCTCCTTACTTCAGTGACGGCATGCAAGGTCACGCTGGGCCGCCGGGGATCCTCGGCTCTCTGGCGTCCAACACCACCGACGTGGCAAACGGCCTTAGGCAAGGGCATAAGCAGTCACCGTCCGATCATGCGGACCGCTTGCGCCTTTCGCCCCGAGTGGTGTTGCCCTCCGTGCCGCCCTGTCCACCTTTGCCTCCGGTGCTGCCCGCGCCGCCCTGATCGCTTTGGGTACTCTGACCGCTTGCACCGTGGCCCTGCACTTGGATGCGGCGCGAGCGCTCCGGCCGCCCCATCTTCGGCAGCGTCACAGTGAGCACGCCATTCTCGAAATTCGCCTGTACCTATTCCGGATTAACGGAGAAGGGCAGGTGCAGCGAGCGCTGGAAGGTACCGTAGGAGCGCTCGATAAAGTAGTAGGTTTCCTTCTCGTCCGTACGCTCGAACCTCTTCTCGCCCCGAATGGTGAGCACGTCGTCATCGAGGCTGACGTCGATGTCCTGCTCGGTCACGCCGGGGAGTTCCGCTGTGATGCGGATCTCCTTCGCGGTCTCCGATACGTTCATCTGAGCGTTGACGACGCTGCCGCCTTCACCCTGGCCTTGGCGGCCTGCCATGGCGGGCAGGCCGGCGCCACGCAGAACGTCATCGAACAAGCGGTTCATCTCGCGATGGAGCGACAGGAAGGGATCGCTCACGCCTATGAGACCGGAGCCGGAGCGAAAGGGGATGAGAGGATTGTGGGCCATGGTCATGTCCTCTATGGGATCAGGCCGTGGCGGTGATCGGGAGGTTCAGACTCATGCACCTGATCCATTTCGTTTCTTGGCAGCCTCGGTGCGGCCTGCATCAGCATCCCGGAACCGGATGTTGGGGATGAGCGGCAAGGCCGGGATGCCCTGACGCTCATCCGAGTGCCATGGTCACTCGATCACTTGGACAATCCTGCGAGTCTTGGGATCAACCAGCACGGTCTGGTCGTTCACCACTGTGTAGCGGTATTCGGTGCGCACGCCGGCATCGGCGGGAACAGAGTACATCTCGACGCTCGAGGGCAGCTCCTCGCCAACCGCGACCGTCTCGGATACCCGGACTGAGGGCCGCTTCTCCCGCACCACGTACTGCTTCACCTTGGTCGATTCGTCCGCCGAGAGGGCACCTCCGACAATGGCTCCCGTCACGCCACCGACGGCGGCTCCCGCGGGACCGCCCACGGCAGCACCGGCAGCCGCACCCCCAACGGCACCAGGCACCGCGCCACTACCTTGGGCATAAGCAGATAGAGGTAAGGCGGAGATGATCAGGACGGCGGCTGCGAGAACGATGCGTTTGCTCATTGAGCCCTCCTTTCCATATTTATACAAGTTAACTCGCAGAGGCCGAACTGGGTTCGAGGGGGCGGTTGGTCATGCTTGCGTCGGTTCGGGCCGACACATGATCCACGGCCGTCAGGCCACGGGTCGGTTGGTCTCGGCCGTTTTCTCATAATAAAAGGTCGGCTCCTGGCACATTTGCGAAGTAGACCAAATGTCTGCCGACGAAGGGGACAGCAGACATTCCTGAGGCGTTGGCAATTTCCTCGGTTGACCCAGCCTGTGTCAAAACGCGAACGGGTCCGATCTCGACGAATTATTTGTACAACAGCAACCCCATATGCCGTGGAATCCCCGGTCGAATTGGCCTCGCAAGTCATAGAAATTCTCCAGCGGGCGACACGTAAGAGTTCTTACACAGCCAAGACCCAAACCGGACGTCGTGCGGGTTCGATAAGTAGGCGCTCCTTTCGCGAAGCCAGATTGATGTGCGAGCCGCCGAAAGCATCGGCGTTTTGTGAAATGGGCTGCGGGTGGCCGCGCCCTACCTTCCTCACGGGCAAGTCACCACAGGGGAACTCGGCGATGACGGCTTCCGCTCACACTTACCTGACCCTGGTACGCAAGGCGCTGGACCTCGCTGGGGAGGAGCTTCGAGGTTACCGGGTGATTGGCGAGATCATGATCCATGGGCGAAGCGCAATCCTGGTCCGCTACAGCTGGTCCGACGATGGCACCCGCATCAAGGCTGACATCGCCCTCGAGGGCAGGCACGGAATCGTCCGGCAAGCGGTCGTGGGAGCGGGACGAAGCGTCGGGCTCCCCAACGATTGGGTCGAGGATGTCCTGCCGGCCGCGTTCGGTCACGGTCCATCCGCGTCGGCCGGGTTTCCGACGGGAATGTACCCGTCCTGGGAGCGCCCGGGACTTCGTGTTCTCTCCGCGCCGGCCAGCCTGCTGGTCCCGATGACGTTCCTCGCCTCGCTCCGCCTGAGAGACGACATCGGCTACGACGACCTCGAACCTGCTATCCGGATCGCGGCTCAGGCCGGCATAAAGAGTGCCAGGCGCCTGAAGCGCCTCGTCGCTCCTTACCTCGAGAGGAAAGCCAAGGACGAGGGCGACCTGGCTCGCACCATTGAGAAGAGGCTTTCCCAGTTTGAGCATGCGCTTGATCGCTTCGGCTGCGGGTTGGTGTTGAACTCGACGCCGAAGTCCCTGGCCGACGTCGCTGCGATGGCCAGGGACGATCGCGACTTCTTCGGGCCTGCCTCTGCTGAGTTCGAGGAGACCTTCTACCTGGAGGAGGACAAGGCAGTTCAACAGGCCATGGTCGATCCGGTGCCCATCCCGACCGGAGATCCGAGGGACGATGCGTGGCTCGGGGCGATCGGCGAGCACTTGGCCCAGCGCTGGGGACTCGAGATACCGCCGTGGACCCAAGAGGCTGCTTTCATGGGCGGGCAGAGGCCGTACTTCTGGCCAGATGAGACGCTGGCGCGCGACATTCAGATCGTCGAGACGCCCCCTGCTTTTCGGAGACGGCTGCTGTTTACCTATGCGGAGCCGCTGATGAACGCGAAGTTCCCCAATGACCGGAAAATCAGGATGCCATTCTGGCAATGAGAGAACCGCACCTCGGTGTTGCCCAGAAACGCATGAAAACGGCCCGAGGGTTCCATCGGGCCGCCATAGGGCTGTTTTCGGGCAGTTACAGGTGACAGGCAATAGAGGACTGATCACTCCACGGGCTGGCTCACGTCTACCGCAGGCTGCACCCTGTCATCGCTGTAATCAGCAGACGCGAATTTCGGAAACAGGCTGAGCGCATGGGCTCGGTCGACGCTCCTTTTGGTGGCCTCTCTGAACACGCTCAGGCCCTCGAAGGTGGTGATTTCCAGCGAGACGAGGGATGGCGGCGCAAAGGGGTAGTCACTGCCAAAGACGATCTGACCGGGATCGACGAGTTCACGCAGGGCCGCCATGGCATAGGGCGAGAGCGCGGTCTCGTAGTAGAAGCGGCGGACGTAGGTCAGCACATCCTGCGGCAGTCCGAGCCCGTACTCCGGCAACACATCGGCAAGCGACAAACCCAGGCCACGTAGGGCAAGAAGCCGCCCGCATGCGCCAGGATCCAGCGGATGCGGGCATACCGCTCCATGGTGCCGGACAGAATCAGGTTTGTGGCGGCACGCGTTGTGTCGCACAGGAACTCGATGAGAGCACCCGGGACCGCAAGGCCCAGTTCGGTGCTGGTCTTGTGCAGATTGGGATGCACGAAGACGACGGTCGCCCGCCGGTCCAACTCGGCCATCAGCTCGTCAAAGAGCGGGTCACCCAGGAACTTGCCCTCGCTGCTGCCGAGCAGGATGACGCCATCGGCGTGCAGGACATCGAGCGCATGAACGGCCTCCCGACAGGCATCCTCCGTGAAGGGCATCGGCAGCACGGCGAGCCAGCCGAACCGACCCGGGTGGCGGACGACCATCTCCGCGGCAAACTCATTGCAGGCTCGGGCGAGATCGCGAGCTTCGCTGCGGTCGCCGAAATAGACCGGGGCAGGGACCGAGACGATGGCTGTCGCGATACCGTTCGCGTCCATGGTCTTGATGGAAGCCTCCGGCGTCCAGGAGGCGGGCAGGGGAGCGCCGGCGACCTCGGTCAGCCCGCGTGCGGCCATCGCCGCGACAAAGGCTGGCGGAATCAGGTGGTGATGGACATCAATGCGGGCTGAGAAGGTCGACATGACGGTCTCCTTCGCGCTGGCGGGTCGAGGCCCATGCAGAAACACGGTGCGTGCGTTGGCAACGGTCCAAAGGGTGCCCAAGGCAATCCTTGGCCCATGCCCTCAGGGACCAGAGCCGAGATTTCAGAGTGACGGGAGGAGATCAATGAGCTTCCAGATTGATCCGCTGATCGCCCTCGGTGTCGTGCTGGCCACCGCCATGACCGATGCGGCCTATGTGTTCTTCAATGCGGCCGTGGTCGCCCGGCACCGGATCCGGGCGGCGAACTGGAGCGCCATCTGGTACCTGCTCTCGGCCTTCGCAGTGATCAGCTACACAGAACACGCCATTTATGTGGCCTTTGCTGCCCTTGGGTCCTGGATCGGTGCCTTCGTGTCGATTACTTGGCTGGTGCGGGTCCCGCGGCCGAAGGCGTAATAGGGCGGGATGAGGATCGTTCATGGTGTCTTGGGACAACAGCATGACAGTCCGCAAATAATGGACCTCTTGGACCGCTTTGAGCGTGCGGATTGGAGCGACGGTGAGCATTGGACAGGACACAGGACGACGGCGGACAGTGCCAAATGTCCTGAAGCGGCACTACCAAGAGCAAAGCTCAGGAGCGTCACATGACAGAGGCAATGGAGCGTTTCGCACCGGCCTGGAGCCGCCTTGACCCGCAACTCGCCGCCGTGATCCGGGCGATCTTTACCCAGTGGGGCGATAAGCCTCCGGTCTTTGAGCTCACCCCAGGCGAGGCCCGAAAGGCGGTCGCGACGCTCCAGATCTTCTGGAGCGCTGGAGCCCCGGCAATCCCGCATATCGAGGAGAAGACAATCGCCGGCGCCAGTGGCCCGATCCGGCTGCGGCTCTACGATCCCGGTGTCCTAGCACCTGCCCCAACGGTCATCTTCCTGCATGGCGGCGGCTGGGTGCTGTGTGACATCGATCTGTACGACGGTGTGGCCCGTCAGATCGCAACCCGCGCCGGCGCCCGGTGCCTGAGCGTGGACTATGGCCTCGCCCCTGAACACCCCTTTCCGGTCCCGGTCCATGATTGTGTTGCCGCCGTTCGCTGGGCTGCGACTGAAGGAAAGGGCTTCGGTATCGATCCGGACCGCCTGACACTTCTTGGAGATTCGGCGGGAGCCAATCTCGCCTTGGCAACCTGCTTGGTGCTGCGTGACGTTGGGGAGCCCCTGTTGCGCGGCGCGGGATTGATTTACGGCGTTTTCTCGGACGATTTCGCGACCCCTTCGCAGCAGGCGAATGGGGATGGCTCGTATCTGCTCTCCACAGCGGAGATGAAGTGGTACTGGAACTACTATGCCCCGGAGCCGACTGCGAGGCAGGATCCGTTGGCCGCTCCGATCCGGGCTGATCTCACAGGTTTGCCGCCGCTCTATGTCGCCGCGGCGGAATACGATCCCTTGCGCAGCGACTCGGAGGAACTTGTCGCCAGGTTGACGGCGCTCGGGGCGCCGGTCGAGTTCCGCCTTTGGCCCCGCATGACCCACGCGTGCCTGAACCTGATGGGATGGATCGATGCCGTCAGGCCCGAGGTGGATCGCATCGGCGACTTCTTGCAGCAGATCACCGACAGCTCAGGCGTACGGCGCCCCGGATAATCCTAACCGACATCATCACAACAACTCGGCCAGCATTCCGCGACCTTGTGCCGGATATGGCTGAGCCCGTCTCGTGAGCTGATTAAGGCCACTTGCTGCTTGCGGTGCTGGCGCGAATATCCGTTCCTGGCACTCCTGAGACATCAGCGCTTGCCCGTTTTGGCGCTCAAGAGCCGACGTTCGTTGAGCGGCTGGAATGTGGGGCCGGCTCTCCGGCGGCCAGCAGCAGCGCGTGGCGATCGCCCGCTCGCTCTGCATGAGCCCGAAGATCATGCTGTTTGACGAGCCGACCTCGGCTCTGGACCCTGAGATGGTGAAGGAAGTGCTCGACACCATGGTCGGCCTCGCCGACGAGGGCATGACCATGCTCTGCGTCACCCACGAAATGGGTTTTGCCCGTCAGGTCGCCGACCGGGTGATCTTCATGGATTACGGGCAGATCGTGGAAATGAACACGCCCGACGAGTTCTTCAAGAACCCACAGCACGAGCGCACCAGGCTCTTCCTGTCGCAGATCCTCCACTGAGCCCCCGTGAAAAGCCCTCTCAAAGAGGGGCTTCGTTAGGCCTTGTTGCACTGATCGGATTGTGCCTGCATCGAATGCACCGCTAAACCGATTTCAGGCGATGCGGACGGACTTCGGGTGCCCAAGTTCAAGCATGCGGTTCAGGGCATGAACGGCGATGGCGACCTCCGTCGTGCGACGCCGGTCCGTCCGCGAGCGCAATGCATCTCCGATCACACGTTTAAGCCGGCCGATAGCTGACTCCACGAGGGCACGACGAGTGTACCCGGATGCCTTCTGCCAACCCATGCGTCAATGCTCGGCGATGCTTTGGAGATGCCGGTCGCGCTGGGTTGGAGCGGTCTCCCCATCCTCGCTCAGCACTGCCGTTGATCGGAGTGGAACGATGACTTCAGCATCAGGATGGTGCTTGCCGACGGTGCCGTAGACACCCGCTTGATCGTAGGCTCCATTACCGGTGAAGGAGGCAAGTGGGCCTGTGATCTGGTCGAGCAATGGCTCGACCTGGGAGCCATCATCGACATCGCTGGTCGTCAGCTCTGAGGCGAGGATCTGTCCGGTCTCAGCATCGACGCCGATGTGCAGCTTTCGCCAGGCGCGCCGCCTTCGGGTGCCATGCTTCTCGACCAGCCATTCCCCGGGTCCGCATAGCCGCAGGCCCGTGCTGTCGACCAACAGACGCACCGAGCCGGTGCGTCTGTTGGTCTTGGCACCTCGAGGGTCTCGGCCCGATGGCTCAGGGTGGAATGATCCGGCTATGCGATCCGGTCTCGGCAGCCAAAGCGCCTATCCGTGCAACAGGGTGGGCGCTGCCTTGCATTTATTGGGATCTTGCATTTATTGGGATCTTATCTAAGTTTATTGAAATTTCATAAACTGGGTTAAACTTGCTATAAATGGACCCGAGACTGAACCCCTATGCGCCGGGAGCCGGCAATCCGCCGCCCGAGCTTGCTGGCCGCGACAGCATTCTCGAACGTGCCCAGATCGCGCTTGACCGCATTAAGGCGGGACGTGCCAGCCGCAGCTTCATCCTCTATGGCCTCCGTGGGGTCGGTAAGACCGTCCTGCTCAATCGCATCCGCCTCGACGCCGAAGCCAAGCAGTATGTGAGCGTGTGGATCGAAGCGCCCGAGGAGCGGTCGCTGCCTGCCCTCCTGGCCCCGGCCCTGAGGGCGACGTTGCTTAAGCTGAGCCGCGGTGAGGCACTGAGGGATAGCGCCAGGAGAGCGATGAGGGCCCTTGCGGGCTTCGCCAAGGCCCTGAAGGTGACGTACTCGGACATTGAGGTGGGGGTCGATCTCGACCCCGAGCCCGGCGTCGCTGACAGCGGTGATCTCGAGAACGACCTGTCCGACCTCCTGGGCGTGATTGGTGAGGCGGCAGCCGAGCGCGACACCATCGTCGTGATCTACATCGACGAACTCCAGTACGTGCCCGAGGCCCAGCTGGCCGCCCTCATCACGGCGCTGCATCGTGCATCGCAGAGGCAGCTTCCGGTCACCATGGTGGCCGCGGGGCTGCCGCAACTCCTCGGGCAGATGGGGCGCGCCAAGTCCTACGCAGAGCGGCTTTTCGAGTACATCCCGATCGACAAGCTGGACCCCGATGCGGCCCGCAAGGCCCTTTGCGTGCCCGCGGAGAAGGAAGGCGTGACTTTCGCCGATGGGGCCATTGCCGAGATCACCGAACAGACGCAAGGGTATCCCTACTTCCTCCAGGAATGGGGCAAGCACAGTTGGGATCTCGCCGAGGCGTCTCCCATTGATGTGGATGACGCCACCCGAGCGACCGTCTCGGCTTTGGCTGAACTCGACGCGAGCTTTTTCCGCGTCCGGTTCGATAGGCTGACCCCATCCGAGAAGCGCTATCTGCGGGCCATGGCGGAACTCGGCGAGGGACCGCATCGGTCCGGTGACATCGCCGACAAACTCGGCATGAAGGTCACCTCCGTCGCCCCCATCCGCAACTCGCTCATCTCGAAGGGTATGATCTACAGTCCCTCTCACGGCGACACGGCGTTCACGGTACCGCTGTTCGATGGGTTCGTGAAAAGGACGACGCAGGGTGCGGGAGTGTGAGCCCGTCCTGGAAACTCGACAACTGGCCATGGATATTCAGACCTGTTGAGCGCATCTGGTCGGAAATGATCGCGATGAGATCTCAGAGCGTCAGAATCCATCAGGCTGAGGCTTGCGGTGGCTCCTCCAGGGTGTCGTCCGCAACGTCGAACTGAAGCTCGTTGCCTCCGAGCGCCTTGGCAAAGTTCTTGCTCTTAAGTTCTTGCTCTCATTGCAACGCATTGAGGAAAACCTCATTCATGAGTGAGAGCTTCGGAGATCCGCCCTGCAACACGACAACAGTCTTCCTGCCATTGACGTGCTGACACGCGAGGAGGCCGAGCGCATCGTCGCCGAGGGTGCCCGCCGCTACTTCGAGAGCCGTCGGGCCAAGGTGGGCGAGTTCGTGGAACGGCACTTCTCCTTCTCAGGATCGCTTTCCATGCATTGCAAGGCAGTTGGATGGGACATGCTCAAGGCCCGGTCAACATTGCCCTTGCCGTTCCCCAACTCGCAACGAAACTGGCGGCCGCCGGGGCCAAGGCCGTCGGTGCGGACAAGGCCTCGGAGTACCTCGGATCGAAGAACCTGATGTTCGACACCGATCTCGGGCAGGAGATCGAGTGGCTGATTATCACCGAGCTCCTCGAGCTGCCCTTCCAGCAGGGGGAGCGCGTGTCCCACCGGGATGCCCTCGCGGAGACCATCCTGGCAGCGCCGGAACTCCGGGAGCGGCTTCAGCAGTCACTCGAAGTGATCGGGCGAAAGGGAGACGATGCCGATTTCAGGGAGCGCCTTGAGGTGTCCCTGGAGACCTATGCGGGGACGCGGGCGGCCGCCGCCGAGATCGCGATCTCACTGATGACCGTAGGTGCCGGAGCGGTCGCCTTGCAGAAGGTGACGCCCGGGGTCATGTCTCTGGGATCAGCCTTGGCAGCCGCCCTGGCACAGAATGCAGCCGTTGCCTCCTTTCCGCTGGGGGCTAGTGCCGGAGGCCTATGGTACGGTCTCTTTCCGGCGGCGGTATCCCCGGTCCTGGTCGGGGGAGTGACCGGGGGACTTCTGGCGATCACATCCGTCGCGGCCGCCTTCGCCGGGATCATCACCGACCCTGTCCAGAAGGGTCTCGGCCTTCATCACCGACGTCTCAACCGACTGATCGACGCCCTGGAGAAGCAGTGGAACCGGGAGTACGAGGACGCTGAGTTCAAGGCGCACGATCCCTATGTCGCCCGCCTCATGGACGTGTTCGACATCCTCGGTGCCGCTCACCGCATTGCCAGATCTTATACCAGGTCCCTGAAGGTCTGACTCGTTCGTGATTTCCAGGATTGCGGTGGGTGTGATTCAACTTGGTGAGCCAAGGAGGGTTGCCATGCCGATCCCACTCCGCTCTGACTTCGATGCTT
>NZ_JBVVAK010000061.1:0-50147 GCF_055792825.1 Microvirga sp. GN3 | reverse complement strand
GGGCGCTTTCGACCTCGACGATTACATCGATTATCTCAAGGCCATGGTCCGCAAGCTCGGGCCGAACCTCAGCGTGATGGCCGTGTGCCAGCCGGCCGTGCCGGTGATGGCGGCGGTCGCCCGCCTCGAGGCCGAGAACGATCCCTTCATTCCACGCTCCATGATCCTCATGGGCGGACCCATCGACACCCGCCGCTCGCCCACGGCCGTGAACCGGCTGGCGGAGGAGCGCGGCATCGAGTGGTTCCGTCGGCACTGTATCACCAAGGTGCCCCCGTCCCATCCGGGCTTCTGGCGCGACGTCTATCCGGGCTTCCAGCAGTTGTCCGGCTTCATGGCCATGAACATCGACCGGCACCTCAGCGCCCATTACGAGATGTTCAACCATCTCGTCGACGGCGACGGCGATTCGGCCGAGAAGCACCGCGACTTCTACGACGAGTACCTCGCCGTCATGGACCTGACCGCCGAGTTTTACCTGCAGACAATCGAGAAGGTCTTCGTGAACCACGAGCTGCCCAAGGGCGAGATGATGCATCGGGATCAGCCCGTGGACCTCATGGCCATCCGGCGCTGCGCCATCATGGCGGTCGAGGGCGAACGGGACGACATCTCGGGCGTAGGCCAGACCCTTGCGGCCCTGGACTTGACCCCTAACCTTCCCTCGGACAAGAAACTCTATCACCTGCAGACCGGGGTCGGTCACTATGGCGTCTTCAACGGTTCTCGTTTCAGGGCTCAGATCGCTCCTCGAATCGTTGAATTCATTGAGAATCACAATCGAGAACCAGTCCGGGGGAAGCCGTCAAGAGCCTGAACCTGTTCTTGATGCGTTCCTAGGAGCGGCAAACGGCTCCGCTGACAGAATCGAGCTGATGGGGCAGATTGCGGACATGAAATCCGCCCTGTTCCGCCGCGTTCCTGCGGACCCTCCTCATCTCAAAGTTTTCCATGAGGGACATCCCTTCAAGGTGGCCCTCAAACGCCGTCCGACTGCGAAGCGGATCACGCTGCGCATCTCCAACGCGACCGGCGAGGTCGTGCTCTCGATCCCCGAGCGCACCGATGTGGGCCTGGCCCAGAAATTCGCCGACAGCCACAGCCAATGGATCGCCACCCGGCTCGCCAAGGTGCCGGAGCGGGTCCTCTTCGAGCCGGGCGCCCTCGTGCCCTTTCGCGGCATCCCCCACCGGATCGTCCATTGGTCGTCCGTCCGGGGTGTGACTCAGGCGACCAGGGGCGGCGCGGGCGAGCCGATCATCGCGGTTGCCGGCGAGGTGGCCCATGTGGCCCGGCGGGTGCGGGATTTCCTCGAAACCGAGGCCAGACGTGACTTTGCCGTGGCCGTGAAGAAGCATACCGCCCAGCTCGGCGTGCCGGCCAAGCGCATCACCGTGCGCGACACGAAGAGTCGCTGGGGTTCCTGCTCGGCCAATGGGGCACTCAACTTCTCCTGGCGGCTGATCATGGCCCCGCCCTTCGTGCTCGATTATCTCGCCGCCCACGAGGTGGCGCACCTGCGCGAACTCAACCATTCCCACCGCTTCTGGAAGCTCACCCACCAGCTCTGCCCGCGCACGGACGAGGCGGAGGAATGGCTCAAGACCTACGGCAGCGCCCTGCATCGGATCGGGTGAGGGCCGCCGCGCCGTGTCATCCCGGCAGCCCGTCGGGATCGGGATGGTGATCCCGATGGATTGAAGCGCTTTTCAGAACCGGGATAGCCAGGACAAGCCCGTCATGACGTGCAGGGTGTCATCCCCGGCGAGCCGCAGGCGAGGAAAGGGGATCCATAGCGCCAAGCGCCTGCAAGTGGATTCCCCTCCGCTACGCTCCGGCCGGGAATGACATAGAGGATCGCGATCTCGGAACGCCCCATCCTCAATCCCTTTGTTTCCATTGAACAATTTATCGCTTTTTTAACCATCGCCCCCAGAGACATGACGTTAGGGCAATAGACCGCTTGCGTGCCAATCCAGCCATCCTCCCAGAGCTGGAAGGCGGGCCGGTCTGCAGGGGCATGATTTCAATGGCACTGAAGAATTTTTCGATTCCGCAGAAGGTGATTGCGGTTGTTTCTCTCATGGGGCTCGTCGCCGCCATGATCGCCGTGGTGGGCTGGCGCGAGACGTCCAAGCTCAAGGACGCGATGGAAATCGTCGGCCTGCGCGAAGAGGCCGCGCGCGAGGCGATGGATCTGCGCGTCGACATCATCGCCATCAGCCGGATGACCTATCAGGTCGCGCAGCAGCCGAACAAGGCGTCCGATTTCAGCACCGAGGCCGACCGCCGTACGAAAGAGATGCTCGACCGCTTCAAGATGCTCGAAGCTGTCGCGGATTCGCAGGAAAAGACCCTGCTCGATCAGACGCGGGCTGCGCTGAACGCCTATTTCGACGTCATCCGCTCCATGATCAAGGTGGCGGCCTCCGACAAGGGCAGCGATCAGGCGATCATGAACGCCGAGGTCGAGAAGGGTCTGGCCTCACAGCGCAATGTCACCGACACGGTGAAGGCGTACAGCACCTACACGGCGAAGAAGCTCGCCGACATGCGCGCGACCGCCGAACAGGGCGCGAATGCCGCCATCAGGCTTCAGATCGGCGTTGCCGCCATCGGTATCGTCCTCGGCGTGCTGATCAGCCTGCTGATGACGCGGTTCAGCATCGTGTCGCCTCTGCGCAACCTGACCTCGGTCATGCGCCGTCTGGCGAATGACGATCTTGCGGTCGAACTGCCCTCCGGCAATCGCAGCCGCGACATCGGCCAGATGATCGAGACCGTGCAGGTGTTCAAGGATCGCATGGTCCGCAACAAGGCGCTCGAGCACGAGGCGGTGCAGGCCCGCGAGGCCTCTGAGGTTCAGCGCAAGCGGATGATGACCGAGCTGGCCGAGACCTTCGACAACGCCATCGGCGAGATCATCCAGTCGGTCTCGACGGCCGCCGGCCGCATGCAATCGACCGCGGAGCAGCTGACGAATTCCGCTCAGGCGACCTCCTCGCGCTCCACGGCCGTTGCCGCGGCCGCCGAACAGACCTCGGCCAACGTGCTCGCCATGTCGAGCGCCACGGAAGAGCTCGGCGCGTCCGTGAGCGAGATCAGCCGTCAGGTCGAGCAATCCGCCGTCATGTCCCGCGAGGCCGTGCAGGCCGCGACCCTGACGACGGAGATCGTCTCGCAGCTGAGCACTGCCGCCGATCGGGTCGGCGCGGTGATCGACATGATCTCGGCCATCGCCGGCCAGACGAACCTTCTGGCGCTCAACGCCACCATCGAGGCCGCCCGTGCCGGGGAGGCCGGCCGCGGCTTCGCCGTGGTGGCGACCGAGGTAAAGTCTCTCGCCGACCAGACCTCGAAGGCGACCGCCGATATTTCGAGCCAGATCGCCGCGATCCAGGCCTCGACCGCGCAGGCCGTGGAGGCCATCAACGGCATCACTCACCGCATCCAGGCGATGAGCGATGTTTCGGACAGCATCGCCATGGCGGTGGACCAGCAGGGCGCCGCCACGCAGGAGATCGTCACTTCCGTGAATCAGGCTTCTGCGGGAACGGGCGAGGTGACGGCCAACATCAACAGGGTCGCCCAGGTGGCCGAGGAAACGGAGGTGGCGGCCCATCAGGTGCTGACATCGTCTTCGGCACTCGTGAGCCAGGCCGAGCACCTGCGCCATCAGGTCAACGACTTCCTGGCAACCGTCCGCGCTGCTTAAAGCGCCTAAAACAGATGACAGGAACGCCGTTTGGGCTTAACCCGGCGTGCCTGTCATTGTTGAACCTCTCTCATGCTCAAGCCCGATACGCTGGCCCTCACAATCGTCCTGGCGCTTCTGACCGCGCTCGGGCCACTCTCGACGGATATGTATCTGCCGTCGCTGCCGGCGATTGCGTCGGGGCTTGAGGCCACCACGGGACAGACGCAGCTCACGCTGTCCGCCTTCCTGCTCGGCTTTGCCGCAGGGCAGTTCTTTTACGGGCCGATCTCCGACCGGATCGGACGCAAGCCCGTGCTGCTCTTCGGGCTCGGGCTTTTCACCCTCGCGAGCCTGATCTGCGCGCTCTCGCCCAACATCGAAACCCTGATCGGCGCACGCTTCCTCCAGGCGCTCGGCGCGTCGGGCCCAATCGTGCTCGGGCGCGCTATCGTTCGCGATTTCTACGAGGGGCCGCGCGCAGGCCGTGAGTTGTCGCGCATGGGCACGATCATGGGCGTGGTGCCCGCCGCTGCTCCCGTTCTTGGCGGCGTCATCGAGCGCTTCACCGGCTGGCGTGTGACCTTCGGCGTGATGATCCTGTTCGGCGTGGCGCTCGCCGCCACGATCCTGTTTCGCATGCCGGAGAGCATTCGCAAGAAATCGGATGTGCCGATCTCGTTTGCGGCGATCCTGCGCGGATTCAGGCTCCTGCTGGGACACGCCGGCTACCGGACCTATGTGGGCTTGTCGATGCTCACCTATGGCGGGCTCTTCGCCTTCATCTCCGGCTCGTCTTTCGTGCTGCAGAAGATCTACGGTCTCGATGAATTGTCCTTCGCCTTTTCCTTCACCTTCGTGGTGGCGGGCTTCATGACGGGCACCATGCTGGCGCAGCATTTCGTCGGCCGTTATGGGCTCGACGGCACGATCAGGCTTGGCGTGACGTGTCTGGCGCTCGGCGGCGTCACCATGCTGGCTCTCGTGCTGGCGGGCGTTCCGTCATCGTTAAGCATCAGCGCGCCAATGGCGATCTATGGCATCGGCGTCGGCCTTACCATGCCGCAATCCATGGCCTCGGCGCTGATGCCTTTTCCCGATCGTGCCGGTGCGGCCTCGTCGCTGCTCGGCATCTGCCAGATGACCTTTGCGGCCATCGTCGGAATTCTGTTGGGCCGCAATCTCGATGCCTCCGCGATCCCTCTGCCCGCCACCATCGCAACGACCGGCCTGCTGGCGCTTGCCCTGTTCCTGGCGACGGGACGGGCGCGGGAGCATCAGCCCAAGGGCTGATCCATCATCGGGATATCGGCCAGGATATCGGTCGCTTTGTGATCGGCCGAAACGCCGTCGATGAAGAACACATCGCCTCTGGAATTGTTTGTCCGAAGCGGCAGGATCTGCCGATAGGCCGGGGAATCGTACCACGCGCCAGCGCTCGCCTTGTCCGGAAACGCGATCACGATCAAGTCGCCCGACCAGGATCCCTCCGCCACCGTCACGGATCCGCCGTGGATGATGAAACGCCCGCCGTACGGGGCTAGGGTTTCGTCGATGCGACGCAGATATTCGATGATGTCGGGACCGAGATTAACGTCGTGCAGGTGGCCGATGGCATAAGTGGACATGGGTTGCTCCTTCATTCGATGGAGCGAGCATGCCGGGAGCAGGGAGCGCTGGCGATTACGTGACACGTAATGGTTTGCGGGTTATCTCAACTCACTCCTCTGTCATTCCGGGGCGCACCTTTGGTGCGAGCCCGGAATCCATAACCGCTAACGTTGCAGGAAGAAGTGCGCCGGTGATCACTCATTCTTGAAACACCGTGTTTATGGATTCCGGGCTCGGCTCTGACGAGCCGCCCCGGAATGACAGTGCGGTGTATGAGAAGACCGGCGCTAAAGCCCGAACAGCTTCTCGAAGAAATTCTTCTCGCGGCTGGCACGGCGCTGGGGGGCAGGCTGCGGCGGGATCCAGCCGTTCTCGCCGGCGTTGGCGTAACGCGGATCCTGTCCGGCGCTGGCGACCGCCGGGCCCGATGGGGTGCGGAACCGCTCGCTGCCGGGCAGCGCGACGGGCTGTTTGTCCTTCAAGGCAATCTGCATGAAGTTGTGCCAGACCTCAGTCGGCAGGTTGCCGCCGGTGACGCGCTTGGTCAGCGTGCCGTCGTCGTTGCCGAGCCAGACGCCGGCGACGAGATTGCCGGAGAAGCCGACGAACCATGCATCCTTGTAATCGTCGGTCGTTCCGGTCTTGCCGGCGAGCGACCAGCCGGGCACCTGCGCCTTCTGCGCGGTGCCGATGACGAAGGTGTTGTGCATCATCTCGTTCATCATCGCGACGACGCCCGAATCGATGACACGGCCGAGACCGCCGGAGTTCGGACGCTTGTAGACGAGCTTGCCGTCCGTGGTCTTCACCTGGGTGATCACGTAAGGCACGACGCCGATGCCGCCATTGGCGAAGGCCGCATAGGCGCTGACCAGTTCGAGCGGCGTGACCTCCGAGGTGCCGAGCGCGAGCGAACCGTTGGCCTGGAGCGGCGAGGAGATGCCGAGACGCTGCGCCGTCTGCACCACGTTCTTCGGCCCGACCTCCATGTTGAGCTTGACCGCGATGGTGTTGAGCGAGAGCGCCAGCGCATCGCGCATGGCGATGGGGCCGCGGTACTTGCGGTCGTAATTCTTCGGCGCCCAGCCGCCATAATTGACCGGGCCGTCTTCCAGAACCATGTCGGGCGTGTAGCCCTTCTCTACGGCGGTGAGATAGACGAAGGGCTTGAAGGACGAGCCCGGCTGGCGCCGCGCGGCCGTGGCCCGGTTGAACTGGCTCGTCTCGTAATTGCGGCCGCCCACCAGCGCCTTGACGGCGCCGTCCGGCTGCAGGGCCACGAAGGCGCCTTGGCTCACGTTGAACTTCTGGCCCTTGGCGTTGAGCTCGTCCACGAGAACGCGCTCGGCCGCCGCCTGCATGGTGGGTTCGACGGTGGTCGAGACCACGATATCGGATTCGACATTGCCGACGAAATCGTCGAGCACGTCCATCACGTAATCGGCCGCGTAATTGGCGGAGCCCGCGCCGTTCGGGCGCACCGGCTCGGCCGGTGTGCCGAGCGCGGTCTTGGTCATGCCCGGCGTGATGAAGCCGAGCTCGTTCATGGCCGCGATCACGAGTTCCGCGCGGGCCTGCGCCCGCTCAGGGTTTCGGTTGGGCGCAAGGCGCGACGGCGATTGCACGAGGCCCGCGAGCACGGCCGCTTCCGAGAGCGACACGTTGCGGGCCGACTTGCCATAATAGCGCTGGGCGGCCGCCTCGACGCCATAGGCGCCGGCGCCGAAATAGACCCGGTTGAGATAGAGCTCGAGGATCTGGTCCTTCGAATAGTTACGCTCGAGCCAGAGCGCCAGGATCGCCTCCTGGATCTTGCGCGAGGCGGTGCGTTCCTGGGTCAGAAACAGGTTCTTGGCGAGCTGCTGCGTCAAGGTCGAGCCGCCCTGAAGGCCGCCGCTGCGGGAGAGATTGCGATAGATCGCGCGGGAGATGCCGACGGGATCGATGCCGAAATGGTCATAGAAGCGCCGGTCCTCGATGGCCACGAAGGCCTTCGGCAGATAGGGCGGCAGTTCTTTCAGCGTGACGGTGCGTCCGCCGGTCTCGCCGCGATTGGCGAGAAGCGAGCCGTCGCTTGCCATGATGGCGATGTTCGGCGGCCTTTTCGGCACTGTGAGCTGGTCGATGGGCGGCAGCTGCGAGGCGTAATAGGCCACCACGCCACCGATGGCGATGACGCCCCAGAGGCACAGCACGACACCGGCATAGACAAGCTTGCTGAAGAGGGAACGGCCGCCTTTGCGCTTGGCTTTCTTCGGCTTGGCGACGCGGCGCGGCCCATCGCCGCCGTTCGAAGAAGCTCGCCTGCGCGCCATTGTTCCCCCTGCCCGGTCTTCGGGCGAGAGGCGAAAGTCCAGCTCCCCCGCTTCCCCAGCGGGTGCATCGAAGACCGGCTCGCGCCGATCACGTCCGTTCGCCACCTCTAAAAACCCCGCATCGATATGGCCGGTATATCGTCTGGCCTTTCATGCTCTGGAGACCCTAATTGTGGCGGTTTAAGGGGCAGTTAACGGGGGTTAACACCTTGGCTCCGGACCTGTTGCAAGAATGCCCTACTCTGCCGCCAGCGGCAGCTCTCCCGTCTCCAGATCGGCCTGGGCGAGATCGTGAATGCGGCGCAGGTCGTTGAGAAACGCCTCATAGGCCTCCCGCTTCGTCGCCTCGTCGGGCAGGCGCAGCAGGTAGGATGGGTGCACGGTGACGTAGCCCTCATACGGCCCGAACCGGGCACGGCCGCGCGAGCGGGAGATCGGCGTGGATTTTCCGGTCAGTGCCAGAAGCGCTGTGCCACCCAGCGCCACCACGAGCTTGGGCTTCACCAGTTCCAGTTCCTTCATCAGCCAGGGCCGGTAATGCTTCACCTCGCCGGCGGTCGGCTTGGAATGGATGCGCCTTTGGCCGCGCTGCTCGAATTTGAAGTGCTTCACCGCATTGGTGAGGTAGACATCTTTGCGGTCGATCTCAGCCTCCGTCATCGCCTTGGTGAAGAGCTTGCCGGCAGGACCCACGAAGGGCCGCCCCTGCACATCCTCCTGATCGCCCGGCTGCTCGCCGACGAAAACGATCTCGGCATGGGTCGGACCCTCGCCGAACACCGCCTGGGTTGCGCCCGGCACGAGCGGTCCGGCCTTGGCAATGATGGCGTTGAGCTCCTTCAAGCTCTTCGGCTCCTGATCCCACATGGCTTCAAGAGCACGCTCGGGGGTGCGTTTGGTAGGCATCGTCGCCTCCTGTTCGATCATCCGGTCAACGCGCTGGGCGGCGGTTTGGATCAGACCGGGAATCGCGGCGGTCTCGGGCATGTTGCGCCAGTACTTCTTCGGCATTTCGGCGCGCATGGCGGTCGGGTTGACCCGTGCCGGATTGAACACGCTCTCGTAATAGCCGCGCCAGCCCTCCTCGAAGCTGTCCTCGGCCGGCGCATCCTCGCGCCGCGCTGGCGGGCCAAAGGTCAGGGCCGCGCGGTCCCAGCGCACGGAGCCGATGGGCGTGAGAATGGTCCAGTCCATCGAGCGGAAGCGGTCGACAAAGAAGGGCGCTGCCGCCTCCAGGATGAAATGCTCCGGCTCGAACCAGGCAGCGAAGCGTTCGAGATCCTCGCCTCCCATTCGGCGGAAGCGCACGAAGGCGTGCATCTTGTGCAGGTCGCGCCGCACGGAGCGCGCCATCAGGTCGATGCGGTGGACCAGCGGATCGCTGGCGATCTCGAGAAGATTGCGCTCGCCGTTCAGCACCCGCCAGACGAGCTGGTAGAGCTGGGCATAGCGCTCTGGATCGCTGTGACAGACGACCTGCTCGATCAATCGTGCGATGCCCTTCGGGATCGACACTGGCGGCGCGTCGCCAGCGACATCGCGACCGAAGAGGGCAGGCGCCTCATCGATCTCGAAGACGACATGCTGCGGCGCCAGCTCCTCCGCGATCAGCCAGCGCACGGCCTTGCGGAAGGCGTGGAGATCGGCGCCGGCCTTCAGGGTGATGCGGTGGAGTGTCATGGGTGTTCTCCACTGTCATTCCGGGGCGAGTGAAACGAGAGCCCGGAAACCATAACCGCTAACGATGAAGGAAGAAGCGCAGCCGATACCTTGAATGCCGTCGTGTTTATGGATTCCGGGCTCCGCTGCGCGGCCCCGGAATGACAGTTCGTTGGTTGATTCATCCGAACAAGCTCAACTGTTCCGGCTTCTCGATCAGCCGCTCGCGCAGGCCGAGTTGGTCGAGCTTCGCTCTTGGATGATGATCGGCCGTGATGAGGAAGGGTTTGGCGCGTTTCAGCCCCGAGGTGAGACGGGCGATGTCGTCGAGCCGCAAGGCCGTGTGCCTGCGGGCCACCACGATCTTGTCGACCGCCTGCGCGCCGAGGCCTGGCACACGCAGCAGCATCTCGCGCTCGGCGCAGTTCACATCGACGGGAAAGCGGTGGCGGTTTTTGAGCGCCCAGGCGAGCTTGGGGTCGATGTCGAGATCAAGCATGCCCTTCTCACCGCTCGACGCAATCTCGTCCACGTCGAAGCCGTAATAGCGCAGCAGCCAATCGGCCTGATACAATCGGCTCTCGCGCATCAGCGGCGGCGATTTCAGCGGCAGGATCGCGCTCGAATCCAGGATCGGGCTGAAGGCGGAGTAATAGACGCGCTTCATGTCGTAATGGCCGTAGAGCTTGGCCGAGGTGCGTAAGACGTCCGCATCCGTGGTCTCGTCGGCACCGACGATCATCTGTGTCGTCTGACCCGCGGGTGAGAAATGACGATGTTCCTCGCGCGCCTCCTCGATGCGCTCGAACATCTGCGCCATGGCGCTCTCGATGGAAGCACCGTCCTTCTCCGGTGCCAGCCGCTCCAGGCTCTTTTCCGTCGGCAGTTCGAGATTGATCGACAGGCGGTCGGCCCACAGGCCCGCCTCCTCGATGAGCCAGGGACTCGCTTCGGGAATCATCTTCAAATGGATATAGCCGCGAAAGCCGTGGTCGCGCCGCAGCTTCTTCGCCACCAGCAGCATCTGCTCCATGGTATGGTCGGGCGAGCGGATGATGCCGGAGGAGAGAAACAGGCCCTCGATATAGTTGCGCTTGTAGAACTCGATCGTGAGCGTCACCACCTCGTCGACGGAAAACTTCGCCCGCTTCACGTTGGACGAGCGCCGGTTCACGCAATAGGCGCAGTCGAACAGGCAGTAATTGGTGAGCAGGATTTTTAACAGCGACACGCAGCGCCCGTCCGGCGTGTAGGCGTGGCAGATGCCGGTTCCGACCGTCGAGCCTAAGCCTCCTACATCCGCGTTGCGCTTGGGCGCACCGGAGGAGGAGCAGGAGGCATCGTATTTCGCCGCATCCGCCAGGATGCGCAGCTTCCGGCTAAGCTTCTCGTCCATGGGTCTTTCGCAGAATTGTTCCTGTTTTGTTCTAGCATGAAGGTGAGACGATGGCGAGCGTCGCTGGGAGGGGCGGGAGGTCGCATCGTGCGGTTGTGAAACCGGAAGCTGAACCAAGGAGAATAGAGCATCTAAGTCTATAGAGCATCCAAGTCTAACTGTGCGCTAATTTTGGACTTGGATGATGCCGGGTGAAGGCCTTCGGGAACAACCCGGCCATCGAAGGAGATTTCCATGCGTCTGTCTCAAATCGGAACTTTGCTCGCTCTCGGCTCGTTGCTCGTCTCACCCGCTTTCGCGCAGACGGCGGCTCCAGGTGCGGCTCCATCCGGCACAGCGGCGAAGCCACCAATGACCAGCACGGCCCCGGCGGGCACAGCCAAGCCTATGCCCCACACGACAGCCTCCACCAGCGCTCTGCTCGATATCAATACCGCGCCCAAGGATCAGCTCGACAAGCTTCCCCAGATCGGCTCGGCCCGGGCGGATGCGATCATCAAGGGCCGCCCGTACAAGGCCAAGAACGAACTCGTGGACAGGAAGATCATTCCGCAGAATGCCTATGATGCGATCAAGGACCGGATCATCGCACACCAGAAATCGTAAGCAGCCAATAAGAAAGGGGCCCATCGGGCCCCTTTCTCACTCCAGCGAGAGGGCTTAGCGGCTGTACTTGAATTCCGGCGCAGCCTTGAGCTGATCCTTGGTCATGTTCAGGAGAGCATGATCCGGGGCCGCCCGATTCATGGTGTCCGCAGGCGCGGCCGGAGCCGTCGTCGCAGTCGAACCTGTCGTTGTCGGGGCGCTTGTGGTGGCGCCCGTCGTTGTGCCGGCTGCCCCAGGAGGGGCGGTGTTCGCCGCGGTCGCAGCCGCGCGCGGCTCGTTGACGAACTTGATCTGGTCGAAAGGAACGGCCACGTCATGTTCACCCATGCCGAGGAAGCCACCGACGCCGACCACGACGGCCTCGATCCGGCCGCTCTGATCCACCAGCAATTCGCGAATGTCGCCGATCTTCTCGTTGCCTTCGTTGTAGACGTTCAAGCCTTCGATCTTGGAGGCGCGCCATTGGCCCGGCCGCTCCTGGGTCATCCAGTTGCCCGTGGACATGGTGGACGACGAAGCGGCGCTCGGGCTCGCGGGCGAGCTGGGCGATTGCGTTTGGGCGAGAGCGGGCACCGACAGCAGAGCCGTGCCGAGAAGCGCCATCATGAGATGTTTGGAAGCCATGTATTCCTCCTGATTTTATGTGACGCACGATCGCATCTGACCTCTCAACGGCGAAGTTGGCGATTGGTTCTGTCAGGAAGACGGGTAGTGTCGCAGGCTTTGCTGAATGTCTGTGCAGCGCGGCATTAAGGACCCCCCTTGCTCCTGCCGTGAATGGTCCTAAACTCGGCTACGCTTTCTCGTCGATCTTTTGACACGGACCGCATGATCCGAACCTTCCTCGACGGCCTTTATCTTTTCGCTGGCTACCTCGCTGGCGTTTTTCTCCTCATCATCTTTCTCCTCATGATGGGCCTGTCCCTCGGGCGAGGCGTCGGCATCAACATTCCCGCAGGCGACGATCTCGCCTCCTGGTCCATGGCCGCGATGGCCTTCCTGGGCTTGGCCCATACCTTTCGCTCCGGCGAGATGATCCGGGTCGGGCTGATCACCGACCGCCTGCGGGGACGCGCCCGCTGGTGGTTCGAGATGTTTGCGCTCGTGATCGGCCTTTGCTTCGTCGGCTTTTTCGCCTGGCATGCGGTGGTGCTCACCTATGACAGCTGGCGCTTCAACGACATGGCCCAGGGCGTTCTGGCGATCCCGCTCTGGATCCCGCAGATCGGTTACGCCACCGGCCTCGTGATCCTGTTCATCGCCTTCGTCGACGAGTTCATCCATGTGCTGCGCGGCGGCGATCCGCGTTACGAGAAGCCGCCTGCCACCACTGCCGAAGAGGTGGTGGAGCGCGCGATCCAGAGCGGAGTGTAAGGCCAGATGGAACTCATCGAGATTTCGGGCCTGCTGCTCTTGTTCCTCGCAGTGCTGCTTGCCGGCGGCGTGTGGATCGCGATCGCGCTCATGGCCTGCGGCTGGGTCGGCATGCAGTTTGTCGGAGGCGGCATTCCGGCGGGCTCGGTGCTCGCCACCACGATCTGGGGCAATTCCGCGTCCTGGACGCTCGCGGCGCTGCCGCTCTTCATCTGGATGGGCGAGATCCTGTTCCGCACGCGGTTATCGGAGGAGATGTTCCGCGGCCTCGCGCCCTGGCTCAACTGGCTGCCGGGGCGGCTGATGCACGTGAACGTGCTCGCCTGCGGCCTCTTCGGGTCCGTGTCCGGCTCATCGGCGGCAACCTGTGCGACGGTCGCCAAGATTGCATTGCCCGAATTGAAGAAGCGTGGCTACGACGAGACGGTGAGCTTGGGTTCGCTTGCCGGTGCAGGCACGCTCGGCATCCTCATTCCACCGTCGATCACCATGGTGGTCTATGCGGTCGCCGCCAACGTCTCGATCATCCAGATCTTTCTGGCGGGCTTCCTGCCGGGGCTGCTCGTGATGGCGCTCTATTCCGGCTACATCGCCGTGTGGTCGCTGCTCAATCCGAAGAAATCGCCGCCGCCCGAACCGAGGATGAGCCTTAGCGAGAAGATCAAGGAATCGACCAATCTCATCCCCGTGGCCTTGCTGATCACGCTCGTCTTCCTCACCCTGCTGCTCGGCTGGGCCACGGCCACCGAATGCGCGGCCTGGGGCGTGCTCGGCTCGCTGGCGATTGCGTGGTGGTCGGGCTCGCTGTCGTGGGAATCGTTCTGGGCCAGCGTGATGGGCACGACGCGCATCACCTGCATGATCATGCTGATTCTCGCCGGTGCCTCCTTCATGTCGACCTCGATGGCCTATACGGGCATTCCCCAGGCGCTCGCGACCTGGGTCGACAGCCTGCACCTCTCGCCTTACGCGCTCATCGCCGCACTGACGATCATGTACATCCTGCTCGGCACCGCCCTCGACGGCATCTCCATGATCGTGCTGACGACGGCGGTGGTGATCCCGATGGTGAAGACCGCAGGCTTCGACCTGATCTGGTTCGGCATCTTCCTCATTCTCGTGGTCGAGATGGCGGAGGTCTCGCCGCCGGTCGGCTTCAACCTCTTCGTGCTGCAGACCATGTCGGGCAAGGATTCGAACACGGTGGCGCTCGCAGCACTGCCGTTCTTCTTCCTGCTCGTCGCGGCGGTCGCGATCATCACCGTGTTCCCGCAGATCGTGATGGTGCTGCCGCAGATGGCCTTTCCGGATTAGATCCGTTCATAAAAACCAGAGGAGAACGATGATGAGACACATGACACGCTTCGGTCTGACCCTCGCGGGCGCGCTGCTCGTGGCAGCGCCCGCCATGGCACAGACCAAGTGGAATCTGCCGGCCGCCTATCCGCCGGATAATTTCCACACCGAGAACCTGAATGCCTTCGCCAAGGACGTGGCGGATGCCACCAGCGGCAAGCTGCAGATCACGGTCCACGGCAATGCCTCGCTGTTCAAGGCGCCGGAGATCAAGCGCGCGGTGCAGACCGGGCAGGCCCAGGCCGGCGAGGTGCTGATGTCGCTGCACGAGAACGAGGATCCCGTCTACGGCCTCGACGTGGTGCCCTTCCTCGCCACCTCCTTCGATCAGGCGAAGAAGCTTTGGGACGTCCAGAAGCCGGCGGTCGAGAAGAAGCTCGCGAGCCAGGGTCTGATGCTGCTCTTTGCGGTGCCGTGGCCTCCGCAAGGTATCTTCGCCAAGAAGGATATCAACACCGTCGAGGATCTGAAGGGCGTGAAGTGGCGCTCCTACAATCCCGGCACCGCGCGCATTGCGGAGCTCGTCGGCGCACAGCCTGTGACGGTGCAGGCGGCGGACCTGCCGCAGGCGCTCGCCACCGGCGTCGTCAACACCTTCATGACCTCGGGCGCCACCGGCTACGACTCGAAGGTGTGGGAATCGCTCTCGCACTTCTACGACACGCAGGCCTGGATTCCGAAGAACCTGACCTTCGTCAACAAGGCGGCCTTCGATGCCCTCGACAAGCCGACCCAGGAAGCCGTGTTGAAAGCCGCCAAGACGGCGGAGGAACGCGGCTGGAAGCTGGCTCAGGAAAAGACCAAGTGGTACACCGACCAGATGGCCTCGAAGGGCATGAAAGTTCAGCCGCCAAGTGCAGGGCTCAAGTCGGGTCTGCAGAAGGTCGGCGAGCAGCTGACGCAGGACTGGCTGAAGAAGGCTGGTAGCGACGGACAGGCGATCATCGACAGCTACAAGAAGGCGGCGATGTAATCCTGCCCCTGCCCGTCATCCCCGGACTTGTTCCGGGGATCCACGTCTTGCTCGCTTAAAGACGTGGATGGCCGGGACAGGCCCGGCCATGACGTTGAGGATTGGAAACTCAAGCTAGCGTGAAATTCATCGTGATTTCGGCGTTGAGCACTTTGGAGACCGGGCAGTTCTTCTCCGCCGCACGGGCCAATTCCTCGAACTTGGCGCGGTCGATGCCCGGCACGTTGGCGTTGAGTGTCAGGGCCGATTTCTTGATCGTGAAGCCGCTGCCCTCCTGCTCGAGGGAGACGACCGCCTCGGTGGCAAGCTCGGTGGGCGTGAAGCCGGCGCCCTGGAGCTGGAAGGCAAGGGCCATGGTGAAGCAGCCGGCATGAGCGGCGGCGATCAGTTCCTCGGGATTCGTGCCCTTCTCGTTCTCGAACCGGGTCTTGAAGGAATAGGGCGTCGCTGACAGGACGCCGGAATCCGAGGTGAGATGTCCGGTGCCATCCTTGCCCGTGCCCTGCCAGACGGCTCTTGCTTTGCGGTTCATCCTGATCTCCTTTTGCGGATAGGCTTGGTGATCTAGCGCATCGCGCGGAAAAGTGGAGCATCGGTTTGATCCCACAAGTGGAGTCCACTTTTCGATCCGATGCTCTAAGACAGATCGTGTCAGGCTCCAGAGGTCCCGTTCGGTTTGGTTTGCGAGTTCTCGATGCTTATCCCCCTCCAGGCCCGCCTGCGTCCACGGCTTCTCGGCTCCGCCGTCGTCACGCTTCTGGTCTTCGCCATTCTGCCGTCGTCCTGGCCGGCGAATTCGCGGATGCTCGTGGGCTGGGATATCGGTGTTGCCTTCTATCTCTTCCTCGCCTGGACGATGGCCCTGCGCTCCTCCACGACTCAGATGCAGGAGCGTGCGACGCAGGAGGACGAAAGCGGGGTCGTCGTGCTTGCATTGACGCTTGCAGCGTCCGTCGCGAGTCTGGCTGCCATCGCGGTGGAGTTGACCAATATTCACAATAGCCAGGCCGATCAGCAAGGCTTTCACCTGACCATCGCCGGCATCACCATTCTCTGTTCATGGTTCTTCGTGCACACGATCTATGCCATCCATTACGCGCATGAATATTACGGCGATGATGGAGAGCGACAGGGGCTCGCCTTTCCGGGCAAGGGTGAGCCCGATTACTGGGACTTCCTGTATTTCTCGTTCAACCTCGGCGCAGCGGCGCAGACCTCGGACGTGGTGATCGTCTCCCGGCGCATGCGCCGCTTGGTGCTCGCCCACACGATCCTGGCCTTCCTCTTCAACACTACGATTCTTGCGTTGGCGGTGAATGTCGGCGCGGGATTGCTCTAGAACATTCCTCGCGCCAAAAACTCCAGGCTTCTCGATGTCACTTTCCCTCGTCTTCTCCGAAACAGTGCCCGTTCTCGAAACCGAGCGCCTCATGCTGCGCGGCCATCAGGCGGAGGATTTCGCCGATTGCTTCGCTCTCTGGACAAACCCGGAGGTGACTCGCTTCATCGGCGGCAAGCCGTCCACGCAGGAGGAGGTCTGGGCAAGGTTGCTGCGCTATGCCGGACATTGGGCCCTGCTGGGGTTCGGTTATTGGGTCATCATCGAAAAGGGAACCGATCGCTTCATGGGAGAGGTCGGGTTTGCTGATTTCCGGCGGGAGATCGAGCCCTCCCTCGATGGGGTACCGGAAATCGGCTGGGTCCTGGCGCCTCACAGCCATGGCAGAGGATATGCAACGGAAGCCGCACGGGCTGCCATCGCATGGGGCGAAAAGCATTTCGGTCCCGTGCGCACGGCCTGCATCATCGCGCCCGAGAACGCGCCATCGATCCGGGTGGCGGAAAAATGCGGCTACCGGGAATGGCAGCACACGACCTACAAGGGCAATCCGACCATCATGTTCGTGCGATAGACACGCGCTTCTATCGCCTCACGCCTCAGACGACTCGCTCGCGAATGCGGCGCCGGCAAGCTTCTCGGCGTGGGCTCGAAGATCCTGCGGCCAGAGCTGGATCAAGGCCTTGAACAGTCTCCGATCTCCGGCAAAGAGCGCACGCGAGGCTTCCTCAAAACCGGCTTCATCACCGGCGAGAGTCGACATGAACCGCTAGAGCGCCTCCTGGGCCTGCCGTACGCGATCCTTGGACTCGTTGCTGCGCCTTGCTTCCTCGACCAGTTTGCGCAGCGCAACGGACGCACCGCCAGGCTGGACATTGAGCCATTCCCAATGCCGCGGCAGCAGGGTCACCTCTCGCGCAACGACGCCGAGCTTGGGCCGGCCCGGGCCGCGGGGCTCGGGCTTGTCGGAAACCTCACCCAGCCGCTTCAGCACATCTTCGGGCGTGCCGCGAAAATCCACCTCAACGACCCGACAGGTCTCGTCGTCGAGAACGAGCACCGGCGCGCTCTCGCCCTCGTCGAGAACGGTCTTGGTTGCCTTGGCAACCGCGGCAAGGGGGCCCGAAGCGATCAGGCGCGGGCCCGCAAAGGCCGTGTATGTCTTGATTGGATCGCCCATGATGTCCTCGCCGTTGTCGAATGTCGGCGAGTTTTATCCGGGTTAAATTAACTTGTCAATAATATCCGGGTAAAACAGCGGCCTATGAAATGTCAGGCTCGTCGTCCTGCTCCGAGTCGATCACATCCCGCGCCACGTCGAACCGAAAGCCGGCCCGCGCCATGGCGGCGAGATCCTTGTCGCGATAGGGCGCCCGCTCGCCGGGTCTGAACGGTCCGAGCTTGCGGCGGCGGGCGAAGGCGCGGGCGGCCTCTTGCTCGTCGCCTTCCTCGCCTTCCAGGGCGGCGGCGATAGTCGAGCGGTCGACGCCCTTGGCGGAGAGCTTGGCCTGGATTGCACGGGCCGAGCCGCCGCGGCGGCGTAAGGATGCGACGCGGGCCTCGGCATAGCGGCTATCGTCGATGAGGCCGCTGCGCAGGCTCTTGGCCACCACCTCGTCGATCATCTCGTGAAACTCAGCCGGTTCCTCGCCGCGCAGGCGGCAGCGCTTGTCCACCTTGCGCCGCAGCACGCGGCGCAGGTTCTCGGCGGAAGATGAATAGCGCTCGAGATAGGCGAGCGCCGCGCGCTGCAGATAGGCGGGCGTGACCTTTCGCGGCGGCTTGCGGGCCGGCTTGTCGTCCTGGGTCATTCCGGCTTCGCGTCGGATGTGGGCGCGCTCTCGCCCGGCTTTTCCACTTGGCCGCGCCGTTGCAGCTGCAAGGCCACGAACCAGCACAGAGCCGCCCAGGCCGCGCCGACGGTCCAGCCGGCAAGCACGTCGCTTGGCCAGTGCACGCCGAGATAGACGCGGCTGACGCCCACGAGCAGGGTCACGACGATGGCGAGCGTCATGATGAAGGCGCTGACGCGTTTGCTCTTCTCGACCCGGGCGAGAAGCGCTCCCAGGGTCAGGTAGGTGATGGCGGAGAGCATGGCATGGCCGCTCGGAAAGCTTGCCGTGTAGACGCGGGCCGCATGCGGCACGAGATCCGGCCGGGGGCGCTCGAAACCGATCTTGAGGCCGGTGGAGATCAGCATCCCGCCGACGATGGCAAACAGCACGAGAAGGGCTGCACCGCGCTTGCCGATCATCAGGAGATAGGCAAGGGTCGCAAGCGTCAGGAAGGTGAGGATGGCATAGCCGCCGAGGCCGGTGATGTCCCGCGCAGCCTCCTCGACCCAGGACGGCCCGAGCGGATTGGCCGGGTTCTGCGGGTCGCGCAGGGCGAGCAGAAGCTGGCTGTCGATGGCGTGGGTCTCTCCCTCGCGCACCTCGTCGGCCAGCGAGATGAAGGCCCAGGCGAAGAAACCGCAGGCGGACAAGGACAGAAGCGGGCCGATTTCATTGAGCCGCAGGCGAAGCCACAGGCGCGTGGCAGGGGCGAGAAGCGAGTTCATGGTCCCATGAGATAGGAAAGTTTGAGACGTCTGACGAGGGTTGAAGAGTTGCCCGTGTCATCCCCGGCGAGCCGAAGGCGAGGGAAGGGGATCCATAGAGCAGTGCCTGCAAGTGGATTCCCTTCCCCTTCGCTGCGCTCCGGCCGGGAATGACACCCCGGTAGGTCACACTTCCAGCCGCTTCCGCCACGGCTTCGGCGCAGTGATGCTGCCGAGGTTGAGCCATTCGGCCATCAGGCGAAGCTCGTCGCCGAGAGCGGGTGCGATCTCGTCTGGGGGAACGGACGCCTCCGGGTGGATCGAGTGCACGATGAGATTGCCTGCGGCGCGGTCGGCTTTGAGGTCGACGCGGGCGACGATCTTCTCGCCGAGCACGAAGGGCAGGCAGTAATAGCCGAATTCGCGCTTCTCGGCTGGTGTGTAGATCTCGATCCGGTAGCGGAAATCGAACAGCCGCTCCGTGCGCGTACGCTCCCAGACGATCGGGTCGAAGGGCGAGACAAGCGCTTTCGCCTCGACGCGGCGCGGGATCTTGGCCTGTGGGTCGAGATAGACCGGCCCGTTCCAGCCCTCGACGGTGACAGGGACCAGATCGCCCGCCTCCACGAGCTCGGGGATTCGCGCCTTCGCGTCCCGCGGTCCCAGGCGGAAATAGTCGCGCAGGCAACGTTCGGACGCGATGCCGAGCGAGCGGATGGAGAGCCGCAGCAGCTCGCGCTGCGCCTCGTCTTCGGCCGGTGTCGGGGCGTTCACGATCTCGGAGGGCAGGGCCCGCTCGGGCAGGTCGTAGATGCGTTCGAATCCGCGCCGCGTGGCGGTGGTCACCTCGCCGGCCCAGAACAGCCACTCCAGCGCCCGCTTTCCGTCGCTCCAGCCCCACCATGAGCCCTGCCCCTTATGACTGCCGGACAGCTCGCCCGCCGCCATGGGGCCGCGCATTGCGATTTCGCGGCGGACCTCCTCGATGAAGGCGCGTTTCTCCAGCCCGAACCGGGCGAGTCCGCCATAGATGTCCTCGCCCCGCCTGGCGCGATCCATGCGCCAGCGGAAATAGGGTTGCAGATCGAGCCGGATCAGCGAAGCCTCGTGACCCCAGTATTCGAAGGCTTCGCGTTTCTTGCGGTTATAGGCAGTCTTTTCTAGCAGGCCCCGGTCATAGGCGCCGATTCGCGAGAAGAGCGGCATGTAATGGGCCCGCACCAGCACATTGACCGAATCGATCTGGAGCAGGTGCGAGCGTTGCAGCACGCGGCTCAAATGGCGCTTGGTCGCCGCGCTCGGTCGGCTTTCGTGAAACCCCTGGGCGGCGAGCGCAATGCGCCGGGCTTGGGCAAGGGAGAACTTGGTGCGAATTGCCATGACGCGAACAATAGTGGAACATCGCTGGCCGACGCCAGAGGCGAGATTTCCACCTGACGATGAAAAGAGGCGGAACCTGTGGATCGACCTTATACTTTAGATCAATCTGTGGTTCGAACGCATATCTGCCCTGCAACTGAGGGTCGGACAAAACTGCTTTGTCTCTTCTAGATGGGTTCTCCGGCACGCGATGGATACGATGGACCAGTCAACGAACGAGAGCCTGCGGGGAAATCCGACACCTGCTTTGAGCCACACCGAAATCCGCACGATCATCCTCGGCGTGATGCTCGCCATGTTCCTGGCGGCGCTCGACCAGACCATCATCGCGACGGCGCTTCCCACCATCGGCCGCGAACTCGGCGATCTGGAGCACCTGCCCTGGATCGTGACGGTCTATCTTCTGACCTCCACGGCCGTGACACCGCTCTACGGCAAGTTCAGCGATTCCTATGGCCGGCGCGTCACCATGCTGATCGGCATCGTGATCTTCATCATCGGCTCCATTGCCTGTGCGCTCGCACCCAACATGATCGTCCTCATTCTGGCGCGCGGCCTGCAGGGCATCGGCGGCGGTGGGCTGATCGCGCTGGCACAGACCATCATCGCCGACATCGTCGCGCCGCGGGAGCGCGGGCGCTATCAGGTCTATTTCGCCAGCGTCTTCATGAGTTCGAGCCTGCTTGGCCCAGTGCTGGGCGGCTTCTTCGCCGAGCACCTGCACTGGTCGGTCATCTTCTGGATCAACCTGCCGCTTGGATTGCTCGCTCTCACCATCGCCTTCCACTCCCTGAAGAAGCTCCCGCGCTTCGAACGCCCTCACAAGCTCGATCTGCTCGGCGCGCTTCTCCTGGTGGCGGCCACCGTGGCGATGCTGTTGGCCCTGAGCTGGGGCGGGTTGCGCTATCCCTGGGGCTCCTGGCCGATCCTCGGGCTCTTTGCCCTGTCCCTCGCGCTCTGGGGTCTGTTCGCCACTCGCATGCGCCTCGCGCCCGAGCCGCTGATCCCGCCGGGGGTGCTGCACAATCCCGTGGTGCGCATGGCCGTGCTCGCCGCCTGTTTCGCCATGGGCACCTATATCGGGCTCACCATCTACCTGCCGGTCTATTTCGAGGCCGTGCGCGGTCTCTCGGCGAGCGCATCGGGTCTTGCGCTCATTCCGCTCATGGCCGGAACGGTGGTCGGTGCGACCATGTCCGGCCGCAGCATGGCGAAGGTGAAGCACTACAAGCGGCTTCCCACCGCCGGTCTTCTCGTGGCGATGGCGACCACGGGCGTGCTCGCGGTTTATGGATCCTCCCTGTCCATCCTCACCGTCGAGATCATCTTGGCCGTGATCAGCGTGGGCCTGGGCACGGTCCTGCCCGTCACCATGGTGACGACCCAGAACGCGGTCGCTCCGCACCAGATGGGCACCGCGACCGGCACGGCCAATTTCTTCCGGTCGCTCGGCGGTGCCTTCATCGTGGCGATCTTCGGCGCCATCGTGCTCGGTGCGTCAGGCCTGAGCGGCGCGATGAGCTTCGAGACCCTGAGCGCGGTCGCGGCCCAGAGCGGCGTCGATCTGGCCGACGTGTTCAGCTACGTGTTCGTGGCGGCCGTCATCGGCTTCGGGCTTTCGCTCGCCTTTCTCCTCGCCCTCGAAGAGCGGCCCCTGCGCGGCAGCGCGATCAAGGCCGCCGAGGCGGCGGTGGCCGATTGATCATCAGAGCATCAGACCCAAACGTGGATTGCACTTTTGGGATCAATTCCGATGTTCAATCCCTTAAGCAGCGCATCGTTTGGTGCGGAAAACCGGGTCCACTTTTCACTGGCGTGGCCCTACGGGTCGCTGACGCAGCCCTCTGGGTCCGCACGATGCGCTAGTCCAGCGTCTGGCGGAAGCGCGCCACCGCCACGCCCATGGCGAACAGAGTGAAGACCGCGAGCGCCAGAACGTCGGTCTGCAGGTCGGTGAAGGTCGCGCCCTTGAGCATGATTCCGCGCACGATGCGCAGGTAATGGGTCAGCGGCAGGATCTCGCCGATGGCCTGTGCCCAGCCGGGCATGCCCTTGAAGGGGAACATGAAGCCGGAGAGCAGGATGTTCGGCAGGAAGAAGAAGAACGACATCTGCATCGCCTGAAGCTGGTTCTGGGCAATGGTCGAGAAGGTGTAGCCGATCGATAGATTCGCCAGGATGAACAGCAGCGTCAGGCCGATGAGAAGCCAGAGGTTCCCGATTACCGGAATGTTGAACAGAAGCCTTGCGGCAACAAGGATGATGGTCATCTGCACACCGCCGACCATCAGATAGGGTGTGATCTTGCCGAGCATGATCTCGACCGGGCGGATCGGCATGGCAAGCAGGCTCTCCATCGTGCCGCGCTCGATCTCCCGGGTAACGGACAAAGCCGTGAAGACCAGCATGGTGAGTGTCAGGATCAGGCCCATGAGACCGGGCACGATGTTGAGGCGGGTCTCGCCCGCCGGGTTGTAGCGCTGGTGCACGCGTAATTCGTAGGGCAGCGGCTGGGGCGCAAGGTTTGCTGCAGGGCCGGTGAGTTCGCGGGAGAAGACCTGCGCCGAGAGCCCCTGGAGGGCTGCAACGGCACCACTCGTCGCCGTCGGATCGGCGGCATCGGCCACGACGAGAAGAGCGGGCCGCTCGCCGCGCATGAGATCGCGCCCGAAATGCGCCGGGATCTGCACACCGAACAGCACCTTGCCGGAGAGAATCAGGCGGTCGAGATCCTCCTCGCTCGTGGCCGATATGGAGATGTCGAAATAATCGGTGGCGCGCATCGCCGCGATGAAGGAGCGTGCAAACGCGCTGTCATCCTGCACGAGAACGGCGGTGGGGAGATGCCGCGGGCTGGTGTTGATTGCGTAGCCGAACAGGGTGAGCTGCAGGAGCGGGATCATGATCATCATCGCAAAGGTGATGCGGTCGCGCCGCAGCTGGATGAACTCCTTGATGAAGGCAGCGCGAAGGCGCATCAGCGAAGCCCTGAAACCTCGCGTGCGGCGGTCGACATCGTTAATGCCGGCGCTCATCCGAAATTGTCCTTCGACCGGCTCATCAGATCGATGAACACGTCCTCGAGCGTCGCTTCGCCCGGCTCCCATTTCTGCGGCCCGCGCTCACGCAGCTCCTTCGTGGCTGCATCGAGCCTCTCGCTGTCGCGCCCGCTCACATGAAGCGCCATGCCGAAAGGTGCGACCATGTCGACGCCGTCAAGCATCTTGAGGCGTTCGGCGAGTTCCGCAAGATCGGGGCCCGTGACGGTGTAGGTCGCCAGATGCGCATTCGCGATGACATCGGCAACAGAGCCTTGCGTCAGCAATTCGCCATAGGCGATGTAGGCGATCTCGTGACAGCGCTCGGCCTCGTCCATGTAATGGGTCGAGACGAGCACGGTCATGCCCTCATGCGCGAGCGCATGGATCTCGTCCCAGAAATCGCGGCGTGCCTTCGGATCGACGCCGGCGGTCGGCTCGTCGAGGAGTAGAAGCTGCGGCTCGGGGAGGATGCACGCGCCGAGCGCCAGACGCTGCTTCCAGCCGCCCGACAATTCGCCCGCTAGCTGCTCGGCGCGGTTCTCGAGACCGAGTCGCTGGATCGCATTGCGCGCGGCTAGACGCGGATCCTCGAGATTGTAGACCCTGGCGACGAATTCGAGATTCTCGCGGATCGACAGGTCCGCATAGAGCGAGAATTTCTGCGTCATGTAGCCTACGTGACGCTTGATCTCGGCCGATTGCGTGAGGATGTCGTAGCCGAGGCAGGTGCCGTGCCCGCTGTCGGGCGTCAGCAATCCGCACAGCATGCGGATGGTCGTGGTCTTGCCGCTGCCATTGGGACCGAGAAAGCCGTAGATCAGCCCGCGCCGCACCTGCATGGAGAGGTTCTTCACAACAGTGCGGCCACCGAAGGATTTGGTAAGCCCCTCGACATCGATGACGATCTCGGGTTCCGTCGCGACAGGGTGCGATGGGGCTGCATCCAGGGTCATGATTGCGGTCCAGGCTCGGTGGGCGTGACCGTCACCGGCAGGCCGATGGGCAGATCGGTTCCGTCGAGGGGACGAGCCTCGACGCGGAACACCAGCTTTGCCCGTTCCTGCTCGCTGAAGATCACCGGCGGGGTGAATTCTGCCTCGTTGGAGATGAAGCTGATGCGGGCTTGGAGCCCCTCCTTGCAGCTGTCGCAGGTGAGGCCGACTGTCTGCCCAAGCGCGATGGTGGCAAGCAACGGCTCGGGCACATAGAAGCGGATGCGACGGTTGGCCGGAGGCAGGAGCGCGAGCACCGGCTGGCCGGCATTCACCGTCTCCCCGGCGCGAAAATAAACGTCCTGCACCTGGGCATCGGACGGGGCCTTCACCTCGCGCTTGGCAAGGCGGGTTTCCGCCTGCACCAGAGCCGCCTCATTCGCCTGCACGGCTGCTTCCGCCGCTCCGATCTCTCCCGAACGTCCCGCGATCTGTCCGGCCTGGATCTGCCGCTGCACTTCGGCCAGCGCGGCCTTGTCGCGTTCGAAGGCGGTTCTCGCCTGATCGTATTGCGCCTTTGCGGCGATGCCGCGCTCAAACAGGGTTCTCTGCCGGTCGAGTTCCACTTGCGACAGGCTGAGTTGCGCCTGCGCGCGTTCCTCCTGGGCTTCGAGAACAGCGATCTCTTCTGGCCGTTGGAGAGCTGCTTTAAGATTAGCAAGCTGCGCGCGGGTCTGCTGCAGTTTGGCGTCGGCCTCGTTGCGCTGCGCGGATTGCACCGATGCGTCGAGCCTGAAGAGAAGCTTGCCCTCCGTCACGCGATCTCCGGAATCGACAGTCAGTTCATCGATGCGCCCACCTTCCTCGGGCGCCATGAAGACGAGATAGCCTTCGACATAGCCCTGGAAGCGGGTTGTGCCGTCCGACCGCGGCCAGAAAAACCAGGCGGCAGTTCCCCCGGCGAGAAGCAGCACGGCGAGGGCGATGAGCCGCGCGACCTTCATGACGGATGCCCTTTCAGCGCCTTCATCAGAAGCGTCAGGTGCGCTTCCAGCATCGCCTCGATATCGATGGGATCGAAGCGCTGGAAGAGGCTGGTCCAGAGCAGGGCGACGAGGCCGGGCGCAATGGCGAGCTGCGGAAACCTCGCGATCTCATCGGAGCGGAACTCGCCTCGGGCGACTCCCCGCTCCGCGATACCGCGCAGAATCCTTAAGCCCCGGGCAATCACCTCGCGGTGATAGACCTCCGCCAGTTCCGGAAAGCGGCTCGCTTCCATCAGGAGGAGGCGGACGATCTCGCGACGGCGCGTACCGAGGATCTCCGTCCTCAAGAAATGGAAAAGCGCCCTGAGCTGCTCCTCGGCCGAGAGGTCGGGATCCGGAATCTTCTGCTCGATGAGACCGACGGGACCGCCGATGCCGGAGCGCACCAGCGCCTCGAACAGGGCCTGCTTGGAGGACACATAAAGGTAAAGGGTGCCCTTGGCGACGCCCGCCCTGGCGGCCACGTCGTCGAGGCGGGCATCCGCAAATCCCTTTTCCAGAAAGATGTCGAGGGCGGCATCCAGGATCGTCTGGAGCTTAGCCTGACGTTCGCTCTCGCTCCGGGCTGGAGCCCGCCGTTTCGTCTGCTGCCGTGCCGTCACGACATCCTCACCAATCAATTGACTGACTGGGCAGTCATTATAGGGAAAATCAATTCGGAAGTCGAATCGGATTTCGCTCGGGCTGACTTTGTGGGGGCCATTGTGAGGTTCGGGCGGGTCTGAAACCCGTGAGCGGGTGACTAAAGCATCGCCAAACCGCCTATCGCCGATGATGGCGTACCAGGGTCAAGAGAAGCGAGATGGTGAGAATCACCAGCAGGACGATGCCGACGGTCGTGAAAACCGTCTCGGCGCGTGAGGCGCCGGCAGGCGGGAGCATCAACCCGTTGGTTTCCTCCTGGATGATTGACCGATCGGCTGCTGCCTCCGGAACCGGAATCCAGCCTGGCTCTTCTCCAACGAGGGCCGGAACGGCATGAAGGACGCGGCTGACGGAAAGCTCGCCGGGCATCGATCCCCTCCTGTATCGAGGTCCACGGTCGTTCCGAAAGTTAATGGTCGGGGAGCAGGCAGGTTTCCCAAAACCTGCGGCGTCATGGCTGGGGAAAGCCTATTTCGCCTGTGGAGGACTGACACCGACCCGGCACTTCCTTAAGCCTTGCCGTGTTAGGACCGGGCCGGGTTGTTTTCGAGGATAGCAAGAGGGAGGCTGATGAAGGTCGGCATCGACATGGGACAGGCGTCTTCCGCCCCTGGAGGACAATCGGCATTGCTCGATCTGGAAGAGCTTCTGGCGACGCGTCTGCTCGTCCAGGGCAATTCCGGTTCCGGCAAGTCGCACCTCCTGCGCCGCCTTCTCGAGCAGAGCGCCAATCTCGTCCAGCAGGCCATCATCGATCCGGAAGGCGATTTCGTCACGCTGGCTGACAAATTCGGCCATGTGGTGGTCGATGCCTCCCGCAGCGAGGGCGATCTGCAGCGCATCGCCGCCCGCGTGCGTCAGCACCGTGTCTCCGTGGTGCTGAGTCTGGAGGGGCTCGACGCCGAGGCCCAGATGCGCTGCGCCGCGGCTTTCCTCGGCGGCCTCTTCGATGCGGAGCGCGATTACTGGTATCCGATGCTCGTGGTGGTGGACGAGGCGCAGCTCTTCGCCCCTGCCGCGGCAGGCGATGTGTCCGACGAGGCGCGAAAGGTCTCGCTCGGTGCCATGACCAACCTCATGTGCCGCGGCCGTAAGCGCGGATTGGCTGGCATCATCGCGACGCAGCGTCTCGCCAAGCTCGCCAAGAACGTGGCGGCGGAAGCCTCGAACTTCCTCATGGGGCGCACCTTCCTCGACATCGACATGGCCCGCGCTGCCGACCTTTTAGGCATGGAGCGCCGGCAGGCCGAGATGTTCCGCGATCTTGAGCGCGGCCACTTCGTGGCGCTCGGGCCCGCGCTCTCGCGCCGCCCGTTGCCGATCCGTATCGGTGCGGTCGAGACCTCCACCCGCACGGGCACCTTCAAGCTGATGCCGTTGCCGGAGCAGCCGAAGGCGGAGGCCCGCGATCTCATCTTCAAGGCCGGCGAGGACGAGGTGGTCGCCCGCCCGGTCATGCCGCGTCGTGCACCCCCGCCGCCTCCGGCTCCGTCCACCAACGATCTTCTGGCCCAGCTCGCCCGCACCCGCCCCGCAGCCGCGCCCGAGCCGCAGCCCGAGGAGAACGAGCAGTCCAAGGCCGAGCGCGAGGCCGCCCTCGATGCGATCCTGCGCGAGATCCTCGACGATCCGGAAGCCGCGTTCCGCTCGGTTGCCGTTCTGTATCAGGATTTCCTCGTCCGCTGCCGCATCCGCCGCGTTTCCGGCGAACCCTTGAACCTTAACGCCTTCCGTCGCCGGCTCGCGGTCGCCCGCGCCGGCGTCGATACGGCCACCGCCGAAGGTTCCGAATGGGACCGCGCGGTTGCCTTCGCGGCCGATCTGGCGGAAGACATCCAGGGCGTGTTCCTGCTCATGGCCCGCGCCGCCATGGAAGGCTCGGCCTGCCCGCCCGACGGCGAGATCGCCCGCGCCTGCGGCAGCCGCTCGCCCGGACGTGCCCGGCGCCTCATCGCCTATATGGAAAGCCGCAACATCGTCGTGACCCGCAACGATCCGCGGGGCCTGCGCATCATCGCGCTCCCCGATCTTGGGTGGGAGACCGGCCCCGGCGACCCGAACGCTTTCGAGGAGCCGCAAGTGCCCGAGACCCGGGATCTCTTCGCGGTGGGGTAAGGCGTGCGATCATCAAGACAGATGGTCGATATCTGTTCATGGGATCACGGGTCTAAAGGTGCCTGAATCAGATCAACATGCGGGTCAAGCATCCAGCCGAGTTGACCGGCGATGTGCGAGTATAACTGCGTTTTGAGAAAGCGATTCTTGATTGCCACAACAAGGTCGCGGCGACCTGAATATCTCCAGAGCGGCTCATCTGCTCCAGCGGCCGATATCAGGACTTCAGTGTCCTGGGACACGAGGCCGTGGTGCCTGTTGAGCTCAAAATTGATGCGATACTCGTCAGAGCCTCTTTGCCCGTTCTTCTGCACCTTCACCTGAGCAACGACCAAGATATCGCTGCGCCCTCGCAAGGGCTCGGCTGAGAGTTTCAGGGTATCCCACAAGATGACTGAGTTTGGCCCAAGCCCGACCATGGCCGTTCTCCAGTTCCAAGAATACAGCCACCGCTCCTTTTTGGAAAATGTATTCACGATCCGTTCAACGGGACCACCTGGACCAACAGGTGTCTTTCGTCAGCGACTTCGACGACACACAGGGTTGGGTCCAAGCCCTCATCCGGCATTCTCGCTGCGAAGGCTTGGGCAATCCTCTGTGCCTCATCGCGGGCGGCCGTGAGATCGGGCAGATAAACTGAGCCAAGATCCTCAGTTTCCGCCAGGCATCGAAGGGTAAAGTAGAAGAGGCATTTCAACCTCCTGACGCATTTAAGACAGGATACACCATCTCCAATTCTTCATCGACGATATTCGTTCGAGGCATCTGCCGCCGAACACTGTCCCATTGCCGTAGTTTTGAAGCAGGGTTGTCTGAGAGAGGCTCTATCCGTCCCTATCCGTCTCTCGGGCTTCTTCGCAGTTGGACAAGTCATCAACTTAGCGCGATTGTCACCCCAGGGACAAAGAGTGTTGCATCATTGCGCCTCTCGCCCGTCTGATTCGGGTCGATGACGATGAGATGTGCCGATGTTCCGCTACTTCGAGACCCGGATTGACTTCAAGAAAAAGCCCCCGGAGGAATCGCCGCCGGACAATCTCTGGGGCTTCTACTGGCACTTCATCGCCCAGGCGAAGGGCCTGTTCTTCGCACTCTTTGCGCTGGGCTTCGTGCTTGCCGTCGTCGAAGCGCTCATTCCCTATCTCATCGGCCGCTTGGTCAATGCCCTCTCGCATACGTCGCCTGAAGGCATCTTCCGTGAGGCCGGGCCGCTGCTGATCGCCATGGGGGCGATCATCCTCCTGGTGCGACCGCTCGGGACGATCCTGTTCCGGCTCCTGGTCAACCATTCTCTGGCGGTCTCGTTCACCACCATGGTCCACTGGCAGAATTACTGGCACGTGGTGCGCCAGCCTTTGGGCTTCTTCCAGGAGGATTTTGCCGGGCGCATCGCCAACCGGGTGCTGCAGACGGGTCGGCCCCTGCGCGAGACGGTTCTGTCCGTGGCCCGCGCGGTCTGGCAGATCCTGGTTTTCGGCGCGGCCTCCATCGGCCTTCTCGGCACGCAGGATTGGCGTCTCGCCCTGCCCATGGCCGGATGGTTCACCCTTTACGCCACGCTTTTGGTCGTGTCTCTGCCGCGTATCCAGACGCGGTCGCGTGCGTCGAGCGAGGCGCGCTCGGCCGTGACCGGCAAGGTAGTGGACAGTTTCACCAACATCATGACCGTCAAGCTGTTCGGGCGCCGGAAGGACGAGGACGAGTATATCAGCGAGGGCTATCGCCGGCTCAACGACGCGTTCATGAGTCAGCAGCGCATCAACACATTCTATGTGGCCGGCCTCACCTTCCTCAATGCGATCTTCCTGGTCTCGACCGGCGCAGTGGCGGTTTGGCTCTTCAGCGCGAACCGGATCGACGCCGGCACCATGACCACCGCCTTGCTGCTCTCCACCCAGATCGTCTCCATGTCCGGCTGGGTCGCCTTCGAGGTCATGGGCATCTTCGAGAACGTGGGCACGGTGCAGGAAGGCATGAAGACGATCTCGCGTCCGCTCACCATGCAGGACAAGCCAATCGCCAGGCCCTTGACGGTAACACGCGGCGAGATTCGTTTCGATGACGTCAGCTTCTCCTACGGCGATGGCGACAGGGTCATCGACAGATTGGACCTCACCATCCGGCCGGGCGAGAAGGTCGGTCTCGTCGGACGCTCCGGCGTCGGCAAGACGACGCTCGTCAATCTGCTCCTGCGCTTCTTCGAGCCGCAGGAGGGACGCATCCTGATCGACAATCAGGATATCGCCGATGCATTGGAGGAAAGTCTGCGCTCGCAGATCTCGGTGGTGACGCAGGATACGTCCCTGCTGCACCGCTCCATCCGCGAGAACATCCTCTACGGCCGGCCTCAAGCCAGCGAGGAAGCGATGCGCGAGGCGGCGCGTCAGGCCCATGCCGTCGAGTTCATCGAGCGTCTCATCGATGGACGCGGTCGGCGCGGCTTCGATGCCCATGTGGGCGAGCGCGGCGTCAAGCTCTCTGGCGGCCAGCGCCAGCGCATTGCGATTGCCCGTGTGATCCTGAAGGATGCGCCGATCCTGGTGCTGGACGAGGCGACATCTGCACTCGATTCCGAGGTCGAGGCCGCGATCCAGGAATCGCTCGCCACCCTCATGGAGGGCAAGACGGTCATTGCCATCGCGCACCGTCTCTCGACCCTGCAGCTCATGGACCGCCTGATTGTCATGGACGAGGCCCGGATCGTCGAGGAAGGCACCCATGAGGAGCTTCTGGAGAACGGCGGCCTCTATGCCGGCCTCTGGTCGCGTCAGTCTGGCGGGTTTCTTACCGCGCGCAAGGGCGTGGCGGACGAGGCGGTGTAAAAGTCTGCACTGCGAAAGGCCTCCACCCTTTCACCTCGGAGCGAACCTCGATATTGTCGCGCCGATCCCATTTCGCGAGACCTCATAACATTATGCACAACGACCGCCTGAGCCTTGATGCTGTCGCCCGTCATGTCGATGCCAAGGCCGAAGATTACTGCGCCCTGAGTGACCGGATCTGGGCCGTCCCGGAACTCGCCTTCGAGGAGCATCGCGCCGTTCAGGAGCAGATCGCCATGCTGGAGCGCGAGGGTTTCCGCATCACCAGGAATGTCGGCGGCATGGCGACTGCCTTCACTGCGGAATTCGGCAAAGGCGGTCCCATCGTCGGCATTCTCGGCGAGTTCGATGCTCTGCCCGATCTTGCGCAGGAATCCGGCCGCACCGAGCATGCGCCGACGGTGAAAGGCACACCCGGCCATGGCTGCGGCCACAACCTGCTCGGAGCAGGTTCCGCGCTGGCTGCAGTTGCGCTCAAGGATGCACTCGAAGCCGAAGGCATCGCCGGCACCGTGCGCTATTACGGCTGCCCGGCGGAGGAGAGCGGATCGGGGAAAACCTTCATGGCCCGTGCCGGCCTGTTCCACGATCTCGATGCCGCCTTCTGCTGGCATCCGAGCGTGGTGAACGAGGTGCAGACCACTTCCTCGCTCGCCTGTATCCAGGCTTACTTTCGCTTCAAGGGCCGCGCAGCCCATGCGGCCGCTGCTCCGCATGTGGGCCGTTCCGCGCTCGATGCGGTGGAACTGATGAATGTGGGCGTGAACTACATGCGCGAGCACATGCCATCCGATGCGCGCGTGCATTACGCGACCACCAATACCGGCGGCGATGCACCGAACGTGGTGCAGGCCTTTGCGGAATCGCTTTACCTCGTGCGCTCGCCGCATCTTCCTGACGCGGAGCGCTTGTTCGAACGCGTGAAGAAGATCGCGGAGGGCGCGGCGCTGATGACGGAAACCTCCGGCTCGGTGCAGATCACGGATGCGACCTCGAACGTATTGCCCAACAAGGCACTGCAGGAAGCCATGTACGAGAACATGCGCCGCCTCGGGCCACCCGACTTCGACGATGCCGATCTCGCCTTTGCCGAAAAGCTTCAGCAATCGGCGCTGACCGAGGAGGAGATTCTCGCGAGCGTGAAGCCGCACGATCTCTCGCTCAAGACCAAGGTGCTTCACGACGGCGTGCTCACCATGCCGACCCGCGAGGAGGTCATGATGGGCACCACCGATGTGGGCGATGTCAGCTGGATCGTGCCAACGGTGCAGTGCCACACGGCCTGCTTTGCCATTGGCACACCATTCCACACCTGGCAGCTCGTCACTCAAGGAAATCTGCCGGCCGCGCACAAGGGCATGGTGCTCGCCGCCAAGGCCATGGCGGCGACCGCCGCCGATTGCCTGCGCAACCCGGATCTCATCGTCCGGGCCAAGGCCGAGCTGAAGGAGCGCAATGGCGGAAGGGCCTATCTCTGCCCGATTCCGGAGGACGTGACACCGGATGACCTGCGCGCGAAAGCGGCCTGAGCGATCAATCTCTTTCAATTCTGCAAGCGCCCTGGCCCACGGCTGGGGCGTTCTTGCATTTCGGCAAGGTTGCCTTGGCGTGTCGCGGGCTCGCAACGGCACCTTTGCAAGTCTATCTTCATCGCAACATTCGATGGAGACAGCACCATGAAGCTGACGGGAATTCACCATTTGACGGCCGTGACGGCCAATGCAAAGGGCAATCACGACTTCTATACGCAGTCCTTGGGGCTGCGCCTCGTCAAGAAGACGGTGAACCAGGACGATGTGAGCGCCTATCACCTGTTCTATGCGGACGGAAAAGCCTCGCCCGGCACCGACATCACCTTCTTCGACTGGCCGGTCGAGCGCGAGCGGCGCGGCACGCACAGCATCTCGCAGACGGCCCTGCGCGTGAACGGCGAAAAGGCGCTGGCATGGTGGCAGGACCGTTTCAAGAGCCTCGACATCAGCAGCGAGCAGATCGTCGAGCGCGACGGGCGGCTCACGCTTGATTTCGAGGATTTCGAGGGTCAGCGCCTCAGCCTGGTCGACGATGGCGGGCAGGGCGAGGTCCATCCGTGGAAGCGCAGCCCTGTGCCGGCCGAGTACCAGATCCGGGGACTCGGGCCGATCCGGATCAGCGTGCCGAAGCTCGAGCGCACGGCCCGCGTTCTGACGGAAGCGATGGATATGCGCGCCGCCCGTGAATACCGCGTGGGTGATACGCCGGTTCATGTGTTCGAGATGGGCGAGGGCGGCCCGGCGGCGGAACTGCATGTGGCGGTCGAGCCCGGTCTGTCCCCGGCCCAGCCCGGAGCGGGTGGAGTTCACCACGTGGCCTTCCGCACGCCCAACGAGCAGACCTATCAGGAATGCTGGGAGCGGTTGCAGTCCTTGAGGGCGCCCTCCAGCGGCCCGGTCGACCGCTACTATTTCCGGAGCCTCTACTTCCGGGAGCCGAACGGGATCCTGTTCGAGATCGCCACGGACGGTCCGGGCTTTGCCACGGACGAGCCCATGGACAAGCTCGGCGAGCGCTTGGCCCTGCCGCCCTTCCTGGAGCAGCGCCGGGCCGAGATCGAGGCAGGTCTCAAGCCCCTCTAAAGGCTGCCGATCTTTAGCCCCGAAAGACCTGAAGCCGCCTCGCACCATCGTGCGAGGCGGTTTTTCTTTGCAGGCACAATCTAGGATTTCATGCCTTGAGATTTAAATGCCATTACAAAATAACACTAGCGGTTTCGCCGCTTTTACTTCTGCGGCAGAGTTGTGTAACACTTTGATCAATTTTATGTGCTTCTATCGCTTATATTAATTTTCCGTAGGGGATTTGCATGCTTGGCGCCAAGTTGAGAACGGGCCTGCTGGGAACGTTTGTCGCGTTCCTGGGAATCATCGGCGTGGCCTATGCCGCGTCGCTGGCCGCCCCCAAGGAGCGACCGATCCTCACCATCTCGGGCAAGATCGGGGTGACCAACAAGGACAACACGGCCCAGTTCGATCGCGCGATGCTGGAGTCCCTCGGTCTCGTGACCATCGAGACGACGACGCCCTGGTTCGAGGGCAAAGTGAAATTCGAGGGCGTTTCTCTCGACAAGCTGATGAAGCAGGTCGAAGCGAAGGGGGATCGCGTGTCGGTCGTGGCGCTGAACGATTACGCCACCGAGATCCCGATGGCGGATTTCGGGAAGTACAACGTCATTCTCGCACTCAAGCGCAACGGCGAGTACATGCCCGTGCGGGACAAAGGTCCGCTCTTCATCGTCTATCCTTATGACAGCAATCCCGAACTCAAGACTCAGACCTACTATGCGCGCTCGGCGTGGCAGGTCGCCAAGATCGAAGTGAAGTAGCAGCAGCCGGCAGGTCTCGGAGGCCTAAAGCATTTGTCCCTGCGCACCTTCAAAACGGTTATTGCGATCGTCATTGGCGGTTTTCTGATCGCCGGCATCTACATTTCGGTGCTGGTCGTTCAACGCCAAGGTGCGTTGCAGCAGATCTCCGTCTACAACCCGGCCTGGGAGGCCGGACAAGCCGCGTCCGAGTTCGTCCGTCTTGAACATCGCCTGGCGGAGTTCGGGAAGCCGGGAAGCGATGTGGACAAGGGCGAGGTCGAGCTGCGCTACGACATTCTCCTCGGCCGGGCCCAGATGCTGAATGAGGGGAGCTTCCAGGATCTTCTCCAGCGCAATCCGGAGCATCATGCCACCCTTCGCGAGTTTCAGGAGAGGCTCGCTGCAGCGCAGCCCTTGATCGCGGAACTCGACCGGAATCCGGAAGCAGCCAGAGAGGCGCTTGAAATTCTGCGGCCGCTGGAAAGCAGACTCGCGCAGCTCGCATCCGTGGCGCACAACCATGGGGCAACGCTCGTTCAGAAGGATCAGGAGGAACTGATCCGGCTGCACTGGGCCTTCTCCGGCATTGCGGCAAGCTTGATCCTGGTTGGAATTGTCCTGATCTTCCTGCTCGACAAGCATAACCGCCTGTTGGGGCGAGCCCATGAGGAGCTGCACGTCCTGGCGCATCAGGACGCGCTCACGGGCCTTCCCAATCGTGTGGTGCTTCGCAACGAGCTCGAATACGCGCTCGTGCGCCTGAAGCCGAACGGTCGTACGTTGGCAGTCTCCTATCTGGATCTGGATCATTTCAAGGATGTGAACGATTCCTTCGGTCACGAAACGGGTGACGAACTGCTCAAGGCCGTGGCCGAGCGTCTCCGCGCCTGCATTCCCGCCAGCGAAGGTCAGGTGCGAAACCTGATTTCCCGCTTCGGCGGCGACGAGTTTGCCATTCTGCAGACCGGGATTCGGCGGCCCGAGGAAAGCGCTGCGCTTGCATCGCGCATTGTCGAGGCCCTGCGCGAACCCTTCAGCGTGAACGGCCAGGAACTCTTTATCGGCACGAGCATCGGCATTGCATTGGCTCAGAGGCATATGACCCCGAGCCAGGTTCTGAAGCATGCGGATATGGCGCTCTATCATGCCAAGGCGGACGGCCGCGGTACGTTCCGTTTCTTCGAGCCGGATATGGACGAGCAGCTTCAGGCTCGCCGCGCGCTGGAGGTCGATCTGCGCAAGGCGATGACCAACGGCGAGTTCGAACTGTTCTACCAGCCGCAGATCAACATCCAGAGGAACGAGATCAGCGGCTTCGAGGCGCTCCTGCGCTGGCATCACCCCGAGCGCGGCCTCGTCCCCCCGGCCGAGTTCATCCCGGTCGTCGAGGATACCGGCATGATCTCTCCCCTGGGCGACTGGATCATGGAGGAGGCGTGCAAGGCGGCAGCTTCCTGGCCGGGCGACATTCATGTCGCCGTCAATCTCTCGCCGATTCAATTCAGGAACAGGGGCCTCGTGCAATGCGTCAGCCGCGCGCTGGCGGCGTCGGGACTCGCTCCGAACCGGCTGGAGCTGGAAATCACCGAATCGGTGCTGCTCCAGGACAATGAGATGACCGTCTCGACGCTGCATCAGTTGCGGCGGCTCGGGGTGCGCATTGCGATGGACGATTTCGGAACCGGCTATTCGTCCCTGAGCTATCTGCGCAGCTTCCCGTTCGACAAGATCAAGATCGACCAGTCCTTCGTGCGGGAAATGTCCCAGCGCGCGGACTGCCTCGCGATCGTGCAATCGGTCGCCAATCTCGGCGCGAGCTTAGGGATGCCGACCGTGGCCGAAGGCATCGAGACGGAAGACCACCTGCGGCAGATTCAGGCGGCCGGCTGCACCGATGCGCAGGGCTATTATTTCGGCCGTCCCAAGCCGGCGCGGGAACTGGTCCATACGCTGGCCGCGCTCCAGCACAAGGTCAGGGTCGCGTCATAAGTGGCCCCTCGATATTCCTAGAGCATCGGACCCAAAAGTGGACCCACTTTTGGGATCGATCCGATGCTCAATCCCTTAAGCGGCGCATCGTTCGGTGCGGAAAACCGGGTCCACTTTTCGCTGGCGCGGCCCGCTGGGTCCGCACGATGCGCTAGTAGAGAACGATCGATAGCCGATGCGCAGCGCCCTTGCGCGATTTTGTCGACGAAGCGAAATATGCTAGGCAGATTTTCCATTGCCTGAACGCAGAAATGCCGATTGGATCGCATGTTCAGCACGCTGCGCCTTTAGATTCGCAACGAACAGAGAGCTGATGACGGGAGCAAGGTGAATGAAGACATATTGCGAGTTTACGTTCGAAGCCGCGCACTCGGTGGCTCCCTATTCCGGGCTGCATGGACATACCTTCATCGTCAAACTCACGTTCGGTGGAGCCGTCGACGAGATCTATGGCTGGCCGGTCAATCTCTATGACGTCGAGAACTACATCAAGGAAATCAAGGGCGAGCACGGATCGGGCCTCGATCACGGCAATCTCGATCTCAACCCTGAGATCGGCATCGCCTCGCTCGAGAACGTCACCCCCTATATCTGGAGACTCGTGACGGCTCGGTTTCCCAACCTCGAAGAGGTCGAGCTCAAGCGCGGCATGCCCGGCTCGACGGAAGGCTGCATCTATCGTGGTGAAGCTGCGAGCGAAGCCAGCCTCGCAGCCTGAGACATTGACGCATCGCCAAAATGAAAGAGCCGCCTCAAGCATCGGACCCAAAAGTGAGTGCACTTTTGGGTCCGATGCTCTCTTCCTATGATGAGCGCATCGTCGGGCGCGGAAAACCGGATCCACTTTTCCGCACGATGCGCTTGTGAGGCGGCTCTTTCATTTTGATGCGGGCACCGCGCTTACGGCACGTAGCCGAAGGAGTAGGATGCGGTCAGGCCGAAGCCCCACTGGTTCTCCGAGCCGAAGCGCTTGACGATCGGGCTGTCGGCGGCATCGCCCACCAGATGCTTGTAGGTGACGAAAGCGGTGGTCGACCATTGCTGCGACCACTCATAGCTGATCGCGCCCGTCGCGCCGACCGAGGTGATACCGCCGGACGGGTCATAGGGCGTGACCTGGCCGTTCAGCGCGGCCTCGGCGGGCGTCACGCCGAAATAGGTGCGGGTGAATTCGCTGTCGCCGAGCGCAAGGCGCGGACCGACCGAGACGGTGAACGCTCCGAACCTCTGGACCGCATCGAGGCCGAAATCGGCCACAAAGCCTTCATGTCCGCCAAAGCCGCGCCGGATTTCGGCGCGCGCGCGCAGGAATTCGAGGGGCCAGTACTCCACGAAGACGCCGGGCTCCACCGCCCAGTCGATCTTCTCCAGTCCGAAGAGTTCCGGATTGTCCTGCAGATAGCGGCCGCCCACGAAACGACCGACGACACCGAAGCGGACGGTGGAATCCTCCAGGAACGAGAAGCTCAGGCCGTCGTCGGGGGCACTGTAGCGCTCCACCGTGCCGGCCCGGCGGAAGCTCAGGGACGGATAGCCGATGAAGCTGAATTCGTCCGAACCGGGATAGGATGGCCCAACCCGCAGGTTGCCCTTCACGGTGACGATCCAGCCCGAAGAGTCCTGGATGGGCTCCGGCGAGAAGAGCAGATCCGCCGCCTGAGCCATGGTCGAACCGGCTGCGAGGAAAGTCAGGAGGGCGAGGGTTCGGGCTGCGCGCATGGCTCTTCCGGTTCAAAATTCCACCCTGCCGTCGTGGCCTCAAACGGCCGTAAGGTCAAGCCGTGGATTGCGCCTATGGTTTCGCCATCGTGACCGTAGCAAGAAGAACCGTAAGGCATCGATCGCAGGAGAACTTTCACGCGCGTGGGCGGTTGAACACGAGACAGAATGTTGCAAAGGGAGAGCTTCTTGTCCGTGTTCAGTACCAGCAGCCGTCCGCAGCCGGACGAGTTCTATCCCAAGCCGCCGCCGACCGAGCCGGTGCCCACGATGCCGATTCCTCCCGAGACTCCTCTGCCGTCGGTGCCCCCCAGTGCGCCGTCATCCATGCCCGAGCAACCGCCGGAATCCGAAAAACCGGTCATTCATCCGATGCCGCCGCCCGAGGTTCCGTGAGCCGCGACGAGATGATCGGCGAAGGATCTGGAGGGATATCGGCCATCGAGAGGGGAAGCTCCACGGTGTGGGAGCTTTCATATATTTCAGGCGCCTTCGACGCGAAGATTGTTCTGCACATGCGCGACGCCCGAGGCCAGCTCCGCCAGATCCTCGACGCGGCGCTTGAGACCGCGGCTCGAAACGGTCCCGTTCAGCGCGACTTCGCCATCCTTCACGGCCACCTCGATGTTCGAAGCATCGATGAACGGGTCTTCCGTCAGGCGTTCGCACACATCCTCATGAATGCGCTCGTCCGAACGTTTGTAGCCCTTGGGGCCGCGGCCGCGATGATTTTTGCTCCGGAGGGAGCGGCGCTCTTCGTCGTCAAATTCGGAGCGGAGTTCCGGATCGTTCGGATCGCGTGAACCGAATGCTCCGTAACCGGAGCGGTAGCGGCTGTAGCCGGGATCGAAACCTTCGTCATCCGGAGGCCCGCGCCGTCCGTCTTCGATCACGCCTCCGGCGAAATCGCCGGCATCGCTGCCGTAGCCGTGCGGATTGCCACGGCGATCGTCCCGGAAGCCGACAGCGCCACGCGAAGGCAAATCGCCATATCCGTTATCGTCGTCGAAAGGGTTTCGATTCCTGCGGCGGGTGTCTACCATGGCTTTCTGCTCCTCTCATCGCAGGGGCAACCACACCACTTCCCTCGGGTTCCACAGGAAGACGCGCAGTTTTCCGCCATGAAAGCGGCTCAGCGCCTCAAGCTCTTCAACGATGTCTTTGCCCGTGATGAAGGGCATTGCGTCTATTGCGGAATCCTCGCGCGGCGACCGGGACGCGGCGTGAAGCGCGCGCCCGATCTCGCGACCCTCGATCATGTGATGCCGAAGTCCTTCGGCGGCCCGCTCAACCGCGACAACGTCGTGCTGGCCTGCTCCGCCTGCAACAACGAGCGCGGCACCATGGATGTGCAGGCGTTCAAGGTGCTGAAAGCGAACCGGAAAGAACCGTGAGCGCGTGAAGCGAAGAAGAGTGGGAACAGGCCTGTCCATCCCGACGTTCGACAGCGAGCAGCATCACGCGAAAGGACATCGGCGATGAATATCGAGGATCAAGTGCGCGAGGCCATCATGGCCGAGCTGAAGCGCCAGTCGGAGGCGGGACAGCAGGGCCTTCGCGTCAAGCCGGGCGAAGCCGAGATGATCACCATCGAAGGCCGCGTCAACCTCGACGAGCTGACCATGGCGGTGGTCGGATCATTGGCCGGGGGGCCATGAGATCATAGCCTGAGATCATAGTATCCGCAGCAGGTGACGGTCCCCACGATGTGCGCGATAAGAGGCCGAACGACGTGGGGAGATTGTTTTGGCAAAGCAGGACATTTCGATTCGGACAGACGACGGAACCGCCAAGGCAGGCCTGTTCCGCCCGAGCCGTCAACCCGTTGCAGGCGTCATCCTGTACATGGATGCCTTCGGCCCCCGTCCCGCTCTTGATGGGATGGCTGAGCGCCTCGTGAGCGAGGGCTATGTGGTTCTCGTGCCCGATCTCTTTCATCGCTTCGGCGATTATGGCCCGTTCGATGCCAAGACGGCCTTTTCCGAAGAGCACACACGCACCCAGTTGCGGAGCATGATCGACGGCACGAGCCAGGAGATGACCCGGCGCGACACGGCCGCGTTTCTTGCTGCATTGACTGAGGCAGGTGCGACGGGCCGCATCGGCACCGTCGGCTATTGCATGGGTGGCAGCCGCGCCATCCACGCGGCAGCGGCCTATCCCGACCGCATCGCCGCTGCCGCGAGCTTCCACGGCGGACGCCTTGCGAGCGATGCGCCCGACAGCCCGCATCGTCACGTGTCGACGATCAGGGGACGCGTCTATGTCGGCAGCGCCGGCGTCGACGGCAGTTTCCCGCCGGAACAATCGGCTCTGCTCGCAGAGGCGCTGCGTCGGGCCGAGATCGATCACATCATCGAGAATTATGTCGGCATGGCTCATGGCTGGGCGGTTTCCGACCACAGCGTCTATGACGAAGGCGGCGCCGAGCGGCACTGGAAGCGGCTGCTGACCTTCTTCGAAGAAACGCTGCGTTAAGATCGGGCTTGCTCGTCCGCAATGTCTCAGGCGGGCTTCGAAGCCTTCGACGGCAGCGGGAACAGGCTCACGAAACGTCGGGCCAGGGCGCGATCGCCCTCGACCTGCAATACGCCCGCCTGTTCCATCGCCTCCAGCGGCTGGCCGCCATAGATCGCGCCGGCCAGCGCCGGCGGCGTGCCTGTCAGGATCACGTCTGCCGCGTCGAGAGGATTGCGGGCGATCACGATTATTCCGTCGGTCAGACGGGCGAGGAAGGTTTCCTCGCCGATCCTGAAGCCGATTCGCGCATCCATATCCTTCGCCCGCTCGGCGTTGAACATCGTCCTCATGGACAGGATGAGGGAAGCCGTGCTGAACGGCAGGGTCGGGTCGTGTGAGGGCGAGCGCGCCGCCCACCGGCCGAGCGCCTGAAAGATCGGCTCGCTCTCGTATCCCCATTCCGTCAGCTCGTAGACCTGCGCCGCCGCTGGCGGGGGCAGCTTGCGCTTGATGAGCACGCCGGCCGATTCCAGTCCTTCGAGGCGCTGGGTGAGCACATTGGCGCTGATTCCGGGCAGGCTCTCGCGCAGGTCGCTGAAACGCTTGGGCCCCAGCATGAGTTCGCGCATCACCAGAAGCGCCCAGCGCTCGCCGACGAGATCGAGGGCGTGAGCTGTCGCGCAAGCGTCCTCGTAATGGCGCTTCGTGCGGGCTTCCGATTTTTCAGTTATTTTTTCTAACTTCATAGTTGCTATTTATAACTTTCCGTGGAATCAATGTCAAACCACAAACCAAGAGGGGAATATCCAATGTCCAAGTTGATCTTCGTGAACCTGCCCGTTGCCGACTTGCCGAAGTCCATCGCCTTCTACGAGGCCCTGGGTGCGGTGAAGAACGAGCAGTTCACCGACCACACGGCTGCCTGCATGGTCTTCTCCGAGACCATCCATGCGATGCTCCTGACCCACGACAAGTTCCGTGAATTCACGCCGAAAAAGATCGCCAATGCCAAGGAGACCTCGGAGGTGCTGATCTGCCTGTCCGCCGACAGCCGCGACGAGGTTGACGCGACGCTCGCCAAGGCCGTGGCGGCTGGCGGCAAGGCCGATCCCGGCCCGCAGCAGGATTACGGCTTCATGTATGGCCGCAGCTTCGAGGATCCCGACGGCCATATCTGGGAAATGATGTGGATGGACCTCGCGGCGGCTACGGAAGCCATGAGCAATACGGCCTCGGCGTAAGCGCAAGTTTGAATGGGAGTGACAACAGTGACCGACCAGAATGCCGCCAAGTACGAACTCTCAATTACGCGTTTCATCGAAGCGTCGCCGGAAGCCGTCTACAAGGTCTGGACGGAACGCACCGGCGAATGGTGGGCGCCGCGCCCCTACACCACGCCGGTGGTCGAATTCGATCTTCGGGCCGGCGGCCGCGCCTACACAAAGATGCGCTCGCCCGATGGCGCCGACATGCCCCATGAAGGCGTGTTTCTGGAGGTCGTGCCCAATCGCAAGATCGTCGTGACCGATGCCTTCAAACCGGGCTGGATTCCGCAGGATGCGTTCATGACCGCCATCTTCACCTTCGACCCGGAAGGCGGTGGTACCCGCTACACCGCCCGGGTGCGGCACTGGAGCGAAGAGGCCCTGAAGCAGCACGAGCAGATGGGCTTCCATGAAGGATGGGGCATCGTGGCAGGCCAGCTCGCGGAGCTTGCCGAAGGCCGGCCCGTATCCTCTGCGGCGTAGTCATCGAAGGGAGAAAACGGATGACGACGATGCCTTACGCGGCAACGGAACAACCCGGCAAGGGGAGCCGTGGAAGTCTCTGGATCGGACGAGTCTTAAGCCGTTTCGTCATCCTCTTTCTCATCTTCGATGGAGCGATCAAGCTCGCGCCGCTTCAAGTGGTGATCGACACCGTGATCCCGCTCGGCTGGCCGACGGATCCCGCTCTGTGGCGCACGCTCGGCATCGTGCTCATTGCATCTACCCTGCTCTATGCCACTCCGCGCACGGCGATCCTGGGAGCGATCTTGATCACCGCCTATCTCGGCGGCGCGATCGCCACCCATGTGCGCATCGGCAGCCCGCTGTTCAGTCACATCCTGTTCGGCGTCTATCTCGGAATCGCGCTGTGGGCCGGGCTCTGGCTGCGCGATCCGCGCGTGCGGGCGCTGCTGCCCATCGCCCGCTGATCCCTCAACCAAACATCGTCTCGACGAATACGATGGAGGATGCCCATGTCCAAGATCACGCCCTGCCTATGGTTCGACGGAAAGGCAGAGGAAGCCGCAAAATTCTATGTCTCGCTTCTGCCCAATTCGCGCATCGACGCCGTCGTGCCCTACAGTGTCGAGACGCCCGGCGGAAAGCCCGGCGACGTGATGGTGGTTGAGTTTACGCTGGCCGGCGAGAGCTACATGGCTCTCAACGGCGGCCCGTATTTCCAGTTCACGCCGGCGATCTCGCTCTCCGTGAGCTGCACCGATCAGGCGGAACTCGACCGGATGTGGGATGCCTTGTCGGACGGCGGTTCGCCGCAGCAATGCGGCTGGATCACGGATCGCTACGGCGTGTCGTGGCAGGTCGTGCCAGCCGCGCTCGGCGCCATGATGAAGGACAAGGATCCCGCAAAATCCCGTCGCGTCATGGAAGCGGTGCTCAAGATGATCAAGCTCGATGTGAAGACGCTCGAGAGCGCCTATCGTGGCTCCTAGCGCATCGTGCGGGCCCAGAGGGCCGCGCCCAACGATGCGCTATTGAAGGGAGCATCGGATCGATCCCAAAGTGCAAAATCCACTTTTGGATCCGATGCTCTGGAGATGTTTCCACTTGCGTGGAAGCATCTCATTTTTTCTTGGCTTACCGCATTTTTCGGCATTCGGCAGCAAACGCCACCAGACCGTCATAACCTGATCGACAGTCCTCGCACGGGCACCTCCGACGCAATGCATCACGGCAGCAGCGACCGTGTCGTCGGTGCGAGCCGCGACACCTCATTCTGCCGCCATGTACGCTGCTCCATCTCGGGGACGGCCTCCCTGGTCCAGGTCGCGGATCGCGCAAGTTCGGCAAGGTGCGTCTCGTATGCAGCCACACTTGGGAAGGTAGAGAACCAGACGAAGACGGTTTCCCCTTCGCGGACGGGCAGCCTGGAAAAAGTATTCGGGCTCCGCTCGGTTACCAATGTGGCCAGAACAGTGGCCGAGGCCTGCTCGAGATGGGGCCTGACAACCGCCTCAAAGAACCTGGCGAACTCGTCCTCCGTGCGCGGTGCGAGATAACAGATTGTTGCGACCACAAGCCCGCGCGGCATGTCGCTCGCGCCAGGCGCAGGACGCGGAACAAGCGGAGGGGCAAAGCCAGCCCCAGGCGATGTGGGGCGCAGCAGCAAGACGTTGTCCGAATTGATCATCGTGCCGTTCGCTTGGTCTCGGTGAGCGGCCCAGATAGGGCCGGTGTAGAACGCGTTCAGGGCTGCTGCGCGCGAGGGCATGTCGCGAAAGCCTCTCAGCCACACGAAGCTGTTGGGATCATCGAGGTCGCGGAACTGGCCTATCACGCTCATGCCCTGCGTTTCCTGGGACTCGATGAACTCGCGGTCGAACAGGTCGATCAGCGTATCCCGGGTGCTGGGATACAGCCGATACCGCCGCAGTTCGATAATCGCGTCGGCCATAGGCCCGGTCGCCTGCGGAATGGATCCGCTCTCCTGGGTGAGACTTGTGAAAGATGCCATGTGTGCCTCTCGGAAAACCGGGCAAGCGTCCTGTTTCGGATTACAGGACGCTTGTCCGGTTTTGTCAACCTGCTATGCTTGGCGGCAAGGAGAGACCCCATGGCGGCCAAGCCTGCCTCACCGCACCGTCGCACGAACGATCCTGAAGGCCTGCGGCTGCGGCTCGTGAATGCAGCCTATGCCGCCTTCACGGCTCGCGGCTACCATTCCACTGCCCTGCATGACCTCAGGCGCGAGACAGGGGTCACGGGCGGAGCACTTTCGCATCACTTCCCCTCCAAGAAGGCCCTTGGGCTTGCTGTGATTCAGGATCGTGTGGCGGATGCCGTCGAGGAGACCTGGATCGGACCGGTTGAACGTGCGCCTTCGACGGCGGAGGGCATCCGGGCGGTGTTCGCCAGCATCGTGTCGGAACTGGAGCGGAATGGAGCGGTATCAGGCTGCCCGCTGAACAATCTCGCCCTTGAACTGTCCCGTCAGGATGAGGACTTCCAAGCCGCGATCGATGCGATCTTCCTGCGCTGGCGCAGCGCCATCGCTGCCAAACTCCGGGCAGACCTGCAGACTGGCACTGTTCAAGACCTCGATCCCGAGGCCGTGGCAACGCTGGTTGTGGCAACCTATTCCGGTGCCATGGCGATGTCGAAAGCCTGCCAATGCGTGGATCCCCTGAAGATCTGTGCCGAGCAGCTCATATTGATCATTCGGAAGTAGGCATCGCCGGATGCCAACGCTCTTCCGTCCGGCCGACTTGGCCTCGTAGAGAGCGCCGTCCGCTGAAAATGAGTTCCTGAAAAGGCGAGCTTGATAGCGTCATATGTATCTTTATGTCATCCTTTCGGCCGGATGGTGAAAAGAGGGCTATCGCGCGCCATCCGGCCGACCCGCTGCGACGTCACGTTGATGATTCCGGATAGGATTGAAAAAGGCGCCGGCGGGCTGCAACCTTGAGCGCTTTCAGAGGGGACGAGGGATGGTTCTTTACGTTTTGGCGCTCCTGATCGGAGTGATTGCCGGCTTGCGCGCGATGACCGCTCCCGCGGCCATCAGCTGGGCGGCTTCCCTCGGCCTCATCAATCTCGAAGGAACCTGGCTCGCCTTTCTGGGCTACCGGTGGACGCCCTGGATCATGACGGTTTTCGCCATCGGTGAATTGATCGGCGATCAGCTCCCCACCACACCGAGCCGCAAAACGCCGCTTCCCTTTACGACGAGAATTATCATGGGCGGCCTGTGCGGCGGTGCGATTGCGGCCGCAGGCGGTTCCTTCCTCGGCGGGCTTGTCGCCGGAGCCATTGGGGGCATTATTGGGACGCTCGGAGGCGCGGAAGGCCGGGCGCGTCTGGCCGCCGCCTTCGGCAAGGATCGCCCTGCCGCCCTGATCGAGGACGCCGTCGCGATCATCGGAGCGGCCTTGATCGTGGGAGCGGTGCCATGACTCAGATCTTCGATGCCATCGTCGTCGGTGCCGGACAGGCGGGACCTTCGCTTGCCGGGCGACTGACAACCGCCGGCATGAAGGTCGCCATCATCGAGCGCAAGCTCTTTGGCGGAACCTGCGTCAATACCGGCTGCATGCCGACGAAGACGCTGGTGGCGAGCGCCTATGCGGCGCATCTCGCGCGCAGGGGCACGGATTACGGCGTTTCCATCGCGAGCCCCGTCGCCATCGACATGAAGCGGGTCAGGGCCCGCGCCGACACCGTCTCGACCAATGCGCGCACGAATGTCGAGAAATGGCTGCGCGGCATGGATGGCTTGACCGTCATCGAAGGGCATGCCCGCTTCGAGGGGCCGGACACGATCCGCGTCGGGGATGAGGTGCTGAAGGCGCCGCGCATCTTCCTCAATGTCGGCGGCCGCGCGAGCGTTCCCGACATGCCGGGCGTCGACACCGTTTCCTACCTCACCAACACGTCGATCCTCCAGCTCGATACGCTTCCCAAGCATCTCGTGGTGGTCGGCGGCAGCTATATCGGGCTCGAATTCGCGCAGATGTATCGCCGCTTCGGTGCCGAGGTGACGGTGGTCGAGAAAGGACCGCGCCTGATCGCGCGCGAGGACGAGGATGTCTCGGACGCCATTCGCGACATCCTGACAGCAGAGGGGATTGCCGTTCGCACCAATGCCACCTGCATCGGCTTCAAGCCGCATGCGAATGGCGTCGCCGTCGATGTCGATTGCACCTCTGGCGATCCGACGGTAGTCGGTTCGCATGTGCTGCTCGCCGTCGGGCGCCGGTCCAACACGGACGATCTCGGTCTCGACAAGGCAGGCGTTGCGGTCGATGCACGCGGCAATATCGTGGTCGACGAGTTTCTCGCAACTAACGTGCCGGGCATCTGGGCGATGGGCGACTGCAACGGACGCGGCGCCTTCACGCACACGGCCTACAACGATTACGAAATCATTGCCGCCAATCTCCTCGACGGCGCGTCCCATCGCGTCAGCGACCGGCTGCTGGGCTACGCGCTCTATGTCGATCCGCCGCTCGGCCGCGTCGGCATGACGGAGACGGAGGCGCGCAAGACGGGTCGCAAGCTCCTCGTGTCCAAGCGTCCCATGACGCGAGTCGGGCGCGCGATCGAGAAGGACGAGACCAAGGGCTTCATGAAGATCGTGGCCGATGCGGAGACGAAAAAGATTCTCGGCGCCGCCATTCTCGGAACCGGCGGTGACGAGGCCATTCACGGCATCTTGAACATGATGAATGCCGGTGCCGATTATCCGATTCTGCAATGGGCGGTGCCGATCCATCCGACCGTTTCGGAGCTGATTCCAACGGTTCTTGGAGACCTGAAGCCTGTCGTTTGAGGCAGTGCGGGCCTCGTCCTCTTCCGATCCGACCGGTCGCATTACGGAATTGTAATTCTCCTGCAATGAAGCGGGCAAACGGCCACGCCTACCGTAAACCTCGTTCTAGCGCATCGTGCGGAAAAGTGGATCCGGTTTTCCGCGCCCGACGATGCGCTCTTCAAAGAGTGGAGCATCGGATTGGATCCCAAAAGTGGATCCACTTTTGGGATCCAATCCGATGCTCTAGCGTACACCCTTTCATTGCTGTGCCGGCTCACACGGAGAATCAGGATGACTTCGAACCAGGAGCTCAAAGGGCAAAGAAGAACGACGCTATCGCCATGGGATTTGAAACAGATCAGGGATGCCGTCAGCGAGTTGCGCGCTTCAAGCCCAGAAAGCGTCTTGGCGGACCTCGTCGAGGAAAAGATCCGGGTGCTTGGGGATGACGATCCAGGTCTGCTGCTGGAGTGTGCATCTTCGCAGGATTGGCGGGTCTTCAACTAAGCGGAAGTCAACGCGAATGCCATCAACACAAAGGGCGCCTTCTTGCGAAGGCGCCCTTTGGCATTTCCAATATGAAGATATGTACCGACAAGGAAAAGGGCTGGGCCAAGAAGCGTTGCTTTTTGGGAATCTTCACGACTCTTGACAGTCAAAAGTTCCAGAACAGACAACCATAAAACCTGACTTTTCTAACGGAAAACAGGCAAATCTTTGGGTGTGGATTGAGCATGGAGCCTTTGGTCTGATCAACGGCAAGAGGTTGTGCATCACTATGCGTCAGTCGCAGCGTGCCAGTACGATGGTCTGATACACCATCGTTAGATAACCTTTCCTAAGAGGCTCTAAGTCCCAGTTTTCCACGGAATATCGACAGTGTAGGGCTGGCGGCACTTGGGCCTTTCAGCAACGATAATGGCGCTGCGGGAAACCAGTGGCTCTACCAGCATTATAGATCGTTCCGCGATAGCATCGCGTCGAATCCAGCTAGAATGTTCAATGACCCGTCGTGGCTATGCTATCAGACATCAAAACGAGGGCATTAAATGCCTACACCGAAGAAGTTGCCCTTGCGGGTGCGCTTCCAAATGGGAGAGCCACTTTATGGATTATTTGGCCGATTAGCTGCCCGAAATCTTTTTCAAAGCAGTCGCGAACTAGCAACCACCGCCGGTCTAAACTACGACCGCGATGTTCGCTGCGCGCAGCGTCTTGAGTCCGTTTCGGAAATTGCCGGGATCGATCCAGACCTCCTAGTACACAGTACCGTTGTCGCGATGGGTCCTACACGTCAATGGAAGGCGGAGAACATCCCACCGTCATTCTGGAATCCGAGCATACGTCGTGTATGCCCGTGTTGTCTTAAGAACGACCTAATTGGGTGTGAGGAGAATAATGGCCCTCGCGCCTTCCGTCCATTCTTGAGATTCTGGTGGGACTTTACATTCATCAATACATGTCCCACTCATCAAGTGAAACTCGTAAGATCTTGCCCTTCGTGCTTGAGTGAGCTGAGTGTCAATCAGTTGCTTCCTTGGAAATGTGTTTGTGGCTTCGATCTCTCGCGCATTAAAGCCAAACACGTTGGGTCGAATTATTGTGAGGCGGATCATTATTTGGTTGGCCGACTAACCGGAAGCAACTGCACCTCAATCGCAGTGCTCGATCGACTAACCGTTAGTATGGCGGCCTCAGCAATGCGCGCTTTCGGAGCGGCGCAAGCCTATGGTGCAAAATATAACATGAACTCGTTCGATAGGGAGACATCCCACGAACTGCAGAACCTAGGCATTCAGATATCCAAGGGCGGGAATGCTGCGTATGAGTGCCTTTTAGACAGACTGTTTGAGAGGCAATCTGAAAAAGACAAAAAGTCCAAGTTCAGTTCAAAGCGCATATACGGGGGTCTTTATCGCTGGTTGGACATTTGCAAAATTGCTGCGTTGGAGGACTTGAGGGCCCGTTTGGTGAACCATGCAGAAAAACACATGGTGACACCTGTGCGCCCGACAATATTCGGTCGTTCAGTTAATACAGGCAAGTTGAACATTAAGGCAGCATCGCGATCTATTCACGTCGACCCAGGAATTACATTTCTGCTCGCTAAGCACATCGGGCTGGTTCCCGCTGCGGCTCCATTCAGAGCTTCCTTACCAGTTCCGATAGCGTCCTTAAACGAGCTGAAGCGTCTCGCCCGTGATATGATCAAGACGCGCGACGCATCCATTATCCTTGGGATTACCTCGACGACAGCTAACATGCTTTGCGAAGCAGGAATACTTCGCCGGTTTGAAGGGCGAACAGGTAGGGGGCCAATCAAGTATCTGTTCAAGTCTAGCGTGAAGAACTTACTCGACATATTGGCGAATCATGCGCCGGTGGTAGACAGGAGGCCAGAGAAAACTCTGCCAATCGGGCGTGCGGTCGAACGAGCGCGCATATCGTATCCTGACGCTCTTGCTGCGATACTTCAGAAGAAAGTTGCCGTACTCGGGCAATTGAGAGGCCGTAAGGGATTGAATTCGCTACTCATAAATCCCAGGGACTTATTGTGCCTTCCTTCAGATCCTGATGAGCCTGTCGACATTAGGAGGGCGGCCGCGCAATGCGGTTATGAAACGAACTTACTTAGAGCACTAATCGACAGAGGCATGCTAGAGAGCATTGACGCAAAGTCGGACGACAGCTTCCGGCGTCTGGTGAAGCCCAGAGAATGCGTCAAATTGTTCGAAGACTATGTCCCGCTTTCAGAACTGGCAGCAGTTTATGGTCAGGGTCATAAGTCGATCCGCAGTGCCCTCAAGCGATATGGAATAGATGGGATTGAGGTACCTGCGCGATCGCATGGGATACTGTACCCGCGGTCCAAGGCTATAGCTGTGCTCACTGTCCATAGGTGGAGATGCCGAAGACGCAATTACAGGGGATACCTATGCGCAGCTCCGTTGATAGACAAGGTGGCATGACAGCTCCCTCTCGACAGGAGCTGATGTGCTTTGTCACGTGGGAACAGCTTCAAGTCCTATAGGCAAATCTCAGGTTCGTTGCGGCATCTCAGGTAAACTATCCGTCTTACAAGGCATAGCCGAAATCGAACGTCTTGCCCTCTTGGAAATGAGAGCTCTGGGCGGGTAATTACCCACGCCCTTGTCATCAGGCGCAATTCCTGAATCCATGGGGCCATGGATCGCACTGATTTGCAGCGCCTGACGAAGGAAGAGCTGATCGAACTGGTGCTGCGGCTGCAGCGGCC
>NZ_JBVVAK010000060.1:0-50161 GCF_055792825.1 Microvirga sp. GN3 | reverse complement strand
GATAGCCGAGCGCGCGCACTTCCCGGCTCAGGGTCTGCTTGGAGATTGGCACGCGGTGCTCATCCCAGAGCCACTGGATCAGATCGACCAGCCGCCAGCGCACCACCCCATGCACGGCCGGAAGGGGTCCGCTTTCGATCGTGGCGGCGAGGGCTGATCGATGGGCATCAGTGAGCCGGGAGGGCTGGCCCGGCGGCTTGCGGTCGATGAGACCGTCCGGTCCCTGAGCATTGAACTTGAGCACCCAGTCGCGCACGATCTGCAGCGTCACGCCCCCGACCCGCGCCGCCTCGGTGCGCGAGGCGCCCTCGTAGATGGCCGCGAGTGCCAGAAGCCGCCGTGCCTGGGGCGCATTCTTCGTCTTCCTGGCAAGCACCCGCAACTGGGGCGCATCGAAATCAGAGCGGACTGGGATTGGCATGGCGAACCTCTCTGGTTCGCTAAACTGAATCACACCCGCCCCAGTCCGAGAAATCACGAACGAGTCAACCCTTCAGGGACTTGGTATTATAGGGTCAGTGACCTCCCATCTCTTCCAACTTCACCACTCACATGCAGTTCAAAGCTGGACTTCGAACGCTGTCACCGACGCTTTGGGGAAACGCCAAACAATCGTTCCATTCTCGATAGGCACCGAACATTTCTCAACGTCAAACACATTCAGAGCAGTGGTATCGATTGCAGTCGACAGATCATCAGGCGCAATTTGATGAGCCGAGGCAGAGTTGGGGTGGATCCCAGTCACGGTAAGCTCGGCATTTGTCGCACTTTGCAGGTCAGTATTGACGACATGCAAATAAAGAGTTTGACCGCGTCGGCTCGCTGTTACATCCAGTGTTGATCCCTCACTTGTGACATTGACTGCGGTGTCGCCGCCGTACTTTCTGAAAAGCCGCATCACGTGTCCGGCCGGAAGCAGATACGGGGTCTCTCGGGGGGAGCCAAGCATCACCGCATTGACCAACCAGGATACCCCCTCGAAATCAGCCAACGTCGCGATATCAACGAAGTCTGCGTTGCGTTCATAAAGGTTCAGCACTCTCGCGTGGTAGAGAGCTGAAATCCATTCGCGAAGGATTTCACATTTATTATATGGCTGGAGGGAGAGATGACCCTCCGTGACTGCCACTCGTTTTGAAGCGTCTATTGACCGGATCACGCTCCGAGCCTCGGTGAGTTTGCGACCAACCTTATCGTACAGCGAACAAAGCTCAGTCCAGCTTGCTTGATAATCTTTCCGATACTCACGTCCTCTTAGTACCGTGTTCGGATTGTCTGGCTTTTGGTGCATCATGTGAAGCGCCACCAAGTCGACAAGGTCTCCAGAGTCGCGCAGGAGATCCTCGGCCCACCACTTGTCGCTGTCGCGCTCCTGATCTCCCCAACCGATAAGCTGGATTGAGCTGTCAGCAGACCGCATGGTCTCAGCAAACGTTCTGTATTCACGAACATTTTCCGCACTGCTGAACCGATGCCCGTTTTTTGGATAGGACGTCTCGTTGCCGATCTGCCAGAACTTGACACGCCACGGTTCGCCCCGGCCGTTTGTCCGGCGTTCGCTATGATCTGGATCGTTACAGTAGCGGACAAGATCCGCGGCGTCTTGAGCAGTTCCCGCCCTCCTTTCTCCCCGCACTGTGTTGATGTATTCGGGCCGACCATCACTGGCAAAATTGATAGCAAGAATCGGCTCAGCTCCTACCTCCTCACACAGACCAAGAAATTCATGGACTCCAACTTGGTTCGGCTCCACGCCTCCCCAAAGGTAATTGATCATCGGCTTACGGCACTCGCGGGGACCAACACCCTCTTGCCATCTCCAATAACTGGTCAGGATCCCACCCCACCGTATGGCACCTGGAGCCAAGTCGTGGACTGTTGCGACGAAGTCTTTGCGCCATTCGTCACTGTCATAGTCCCATGCGGCCTCAACCGAGGCATCGGTTGTACCAAGCGGCTCCATGAACTGCATGTAGAGGCGCGGCGATATAGAAAATGTCGGGGTAGGATCAACCGTGATGCGAGGCATGACGCACTCCAGGAATTATTTGATACCAGATGTCGGACGCATGCCACTGACGATCCAGCGCTGTGCCAGGAGAAAGAGGATAGTCATTGAGAGGCAGGTCAGGAGCCAAGCGGCAAGACGAATGTGCCCCTGAGGTGGTGTAGCTCGCCGGGAGCGGATCGACCGATCCGCGGGTGGTCATCGAGGATCGTCGGGCGGGGCCCAGCACGCCAGGCTCGTGCCTCCTGCAAGTTATACTCAAGATCTGGCACGACGGGCGGTCTTAAGGGTGAGTATGTCGCAGCGCAGTCGAGGCACTCAGTTCAGCCTCCCGCGACAGACCTTCGCCATAGCTGGAAGGCGACAGCGTCAGCGATGAGAGCGATCGCCGCGCTGGCCGCGATAACGGCAGCAAGTCCAGAGTGTCCGGCGACCAATCCGAGGGCCGGACTTCCAAAGCCCATCGCGATTTAGAGGCCGGCCGTATAGAGGCCCATCACAAGCCCGCGGTTCAATCGGTGCCCGTGACTTAAATCGAACTCAAGGTTGAATTCTTTGAGTGGGGCTCAGACCTTGTTGATATGATTATCCCCGAGGATCATCGCGAGCGAACCACCTACGAAGGCGCACCCTTTATGAGCCCGTACCTGACGTCTATCGCTCCAAGCGCCAGTGGTCCAGGACCGAAGATGATGACGATTACGACAGATGTCGGTTTGGGGCAGCCTGCCCCGTTCCCGTGAGTACGTCCGGGTTCATTGCCAGACGTTCCACGCTCAGCCAGCGCTCCCAGTCCGGCATGATGCTCCAGGCAGGGTCGCTCAGATAGGCCTGCGGCAGCCGGTAGTGGAACACCGGTCGAGGTCCGATCTTCTCATGTGGCAGAACCGAGCGCACCCGATCGTGATCGAAGTGGGTCAGCAGCGGCAGCAGATCGAGCGCCCGTCTCCGGGTCGGGTTCGCGGCCAGGTAGTCGTCCGTTAGTTGCGGCAGGTCAGGCCAGTAGTCCGGATCGAGCACCTGCCGCTTGTAGTCTAGCGGGTAATCCGGCGGAAGCAGGAGAGCACGACGAAAGCTCCCACGTGCAATGTCCTCTCGGAGACGGTCGCTGACGAGGAGAAAGGCCTTGAGAAAGGCTGTCACCGTTGCCGCATCAAGACGTGGTGGATCGATGTTGAAGTGGAGCCCCAGCGAATCCCAGAGCACGGCCCCGCGGCCGTAGGCGCCTGCAGCCCGCAGGCTGTGGACGATTGTGTCCACCTCCGGCAGCCGGGCGATGGGGATCGGAGTGGTGATCAACTCCCGCGGGACAAAGGGTGAGACCATGGTGCCGAGCCAAGCGGCCACCCGGGGCCCCAGCCTCAGACCAAGCTCCGGATGCCGGTTGGGATGAACGTGCCGCAAGTCGGTTTCGATCAACAGGTCGCCAAGACAGGTGCCGGTGATCTTGAAGGCATGCGGATCGACCGTCACACAGGTCCCACCCAGGTCATGCGCAAGGGCCTCAGCCGCAACTTGAGCGCTCGGGCCCAGGAACTCGACCTCGACACCGACGCGCCGCATCGAGTCGTCGTCCGCAATCAGAGGGGGAGAGCTGAGCGCTTCAGGCTCGACAGCAATGTCGTTCATCACCTCGAGACATGGGGACGATGGAGCCTGACCTCAATGAAAGATCATGGAACTCCTCAAATCCTGCAAGTTGCTGATGCACGCACAATAGCCTCACTCAGATACATTGTCTCTCACGGGCTGAGGACGAAGGAGGATCTTAGCCCTTGGGGAGTGATCCTAGCGACGAGGGCTTTCGGCGCGAAGCAACACTCACGACCAGCTTCTGCGGCAGGTCGAGGGCTTGGAACGACGGGCGGGTGACTGCGCTTCGGACATCCGGAAGATCGAGCCCCTACCGGAAACAGACGAGGACTGAACAGCAATCCGTCACCACACTGATAGATCGTCGCTATCCTACCCCCAACTGTCTTCTGAACAGGGCGAGCTTCAGGGGCCTTGTCCATGACAGGCTCCGCTGTTCAACCCGAGCTGCGGTTGCGCCGCCTCAATTTACAACTTCTGCTGTCTCTGCAGCCCACTTATTAAGCATCTATATCGACGGTAACAGCTTGCATCTGCAATCATTAACGTATGTCATAGCCTTAGATCAGGGTTGAGAGTTACATACCACTCCTTAAGTGTTGAGGTTGATTGAGCTAAATTGAAGGCGGAAGGTGCAACCGGCTAAACATCATCGGGCTAATCGGCTTTTGGCTTCTCTGGGGTCAGACGATTACAAGTCCTTGGAGCCGTTCTTGGACATTATAGAACTGCACCGAGGGCAGGTTCTCTACGAGGCTGGCGACCCACTTCGCTATACCTACTTTCCGCATGATACAATCATCGCCCTTTGTACGATTGTCCCGGATCAGAGTGTCACTTTGCCTTTAACTTTGAGATTCGTCGCGTTGGGTGTCGAAAAGCGACATTCTTTGCCCTTAAAGGCGAGATGCCGATCAGGTTTGTTCGCTGCTCTTTGATCCTGCGTGTGAACGCGGTGCTATATCTGGGGCGCGATACGATCGACGGTGGCGAGCAAACGGGCTTCCTTGTGATAGGTCCGGAGCAAGGCGACCTTGGCGAACTCTGTCAGGTCCCGTTCCATCTCCATCGCAGCCAGCCGCACGCCCCTGTAAACGCTGTCTCACTTTTAGGGGAAAAATCTCGATTTTATAGGCAAAATCTCACATTTTTCGGCAAAGGATTACCCTTGATTTTGTTGAGTTCCTTATCTCGCCTTTAGGGGCAAGGCGACACTAGCGGAACATCGATGCACCAGTAGAAACTCCGGCCAATCTGTGGGTCAAACAGTGACGACCTTCTCATGTTAGAACCTGTATGGCGGTTCAGTACAAATTGGCAGCCTCAGCCGTCTGTGTAGGCTCGGCCCTCCGCGAGGTGATGATCATCCGAGCTTGATATCGAGGCAGACTTGGCTGCGGCGCTGTGAGGTGGAAGCGGTTGGATCGGGATCGCCGGGGCACTTACGCTTTGATCGGCTGCTGGGCAGGGCTCGTGTGGCGACGGCTTCCTGTCTGCAACTCACGCCACCCAATGATGCTGGCCTGGACTGCCTCTCCCGTTGTGCCGTTCCGCCACTCCCCGTTTATGTGCTCACACGGGAATGGAAGGATGTAGGTCCCAACATGATCCTCAGCCAGAACCTGCACGGGCAGCCCAGAGCCTGGATATCCGTCGGTCTTGAAATCCTTCAATCGGGTCGTTCGTGTTACCATGCACTTGTTCCGAGTTGTTCTGATGCGCCAACAGATCCATGGTATTACGCTACCAGAGAAGCGCGATGACACTGGGATCGCGCCGAGTTGGGATGGAGTGACACTAAACGTTGATTGGCATTTCATGCAATGGGAAGGGCTCATCCATGAGGGTGATAGCAACAGCCTTAGGGCTGAGGCTTCTGTCGAGTCGCGCTCTTCAGCTGTGCGCGACGATAACTGAAGCGCTTGCATCCCCTGAGGCTTTGACTTCTGCTGTGCCAACCGTCTCAACTCCGCACAGCTGACATCCGCCAGCCTCGACAGGATAATCCAGCGGAGGGGAGCTCTTGCGTTTGTATGGCAGCGAATTCGCCTGATGTGCCGGCTATGCAGCCGCTTCGTCGTTGGGGCCCTCCAACGAAGAGGCCAGTGCCAGCTCAGCAGCCGATGCAGATCCCCCTTGTAGCTCTTCTCAGCCTTACGTCTCTCGCACGCTCTGCGGCTTCAGCCTTCTTGCGAACGGCGGCAGCCATGGCCGCGCTTTCTTCTGCCGTATAGACCCTTGCGGCCGTTACCTTTGACCCTTCCTTAGCTGCCTGCCCCTGCGCCTGGACAACCTGAGGTGCGAGAGCAGGAGCCAAAATGAGTGAAAGGGCCATCAGAACGCGCATAGATCGGCTCCACGGAAGGTTTGATTGTTGGAGCCTAGCACACACCTGCCAACCAACAGTTGGTTATTGCGCCGCTGACCAGTCACTTAAGAGTGACCGCTGTTGTTGCAATTGAAGCGGAACCCTTCTCGCATGCGGCCATCTAGAACCCCTTCACAGCAGTGGTCTTTTCAAAGCGCGAGTGGTTCTCCATATAGAATAGATCAGCGGCTCCTTAGTCGACCGCTGTCCTTTTGGGCGCACTCCTGCACCTCGAAGTGCCTTAGGCTCTGAGGTGTGCTATGAACAACTCATCGAGATCAAGTCAGCCCTACCAAGCTGTCATCGTAGACCCGTCGACCGGCCTCGCCACGATCGAGACCCTGGTTTGCGACAGTGAAATGCAAGCTCGTGAGTGGGCTTGCAGTCTTGCCCATACGAGCCGCGTGCAACTCTGGCATAACGAGAGGATGGTTGGGTCCTGCACGCCGCCTCCGGGTCCTACAAAGTCCCCCTTATCCTAATCTTGGCCGTCAGACCGTCCTTGAGATCGTTTAGCAAAGAACCTGCCATGCCCGTCGATATGCCTCCAAACAGCAAGAAGTCGCCAGCAACCCAAGAGACATTGTCCGGCTGGGTTACAGGGGCACTGAATTGGTCCGCCTTTCTTATAGGTCTTGGTCTTTGCCTTTGGATGATCAACTACAGTGTCGGATCTCCGGAGTACACCCATGCTCCCCTCAGTTCCGGCGTTGCAAGTACCGAGGACTAAATCTCATCCAGTGAGCGCGACCGGGAGAAATGCCGATGTTTGGTGATATGGACCAGTCACGGAAGCGCCCCCGAATGTTCATCATTGGCATTGTGCTTCTAGGGCTCATCGGCGTTGCCGCCATGTTGATCCTCAGCTTCTAAGCAACCCCAGCCTCCCAGCAAGGCTGTACGGGAATTTCAGCTCAAACCCTCGACCTCGATTAACCAAATGGCACTTATGCTATGCACTTAAACTTCGTAACAGAAGGTGTGCTATATCCTGGGATTAACGCTTGGATGAGGACGAGGCGGAGCATTCCGCATTTCATCGGAGGTCCCGAACGACGAGCCTCCTCGGAGCCTGCTGCTTGTTAGGAAGTAAGGTCCGGACCTGAGGCTCAAGCAGCCAAACGACAAACGGCCGGCGCGTGCCAGATCCGGAACTTTATGGTTCGTGAGTTCAGCGTGGCGGATTAGGCCATAACGGAACTCTTCCTCGGTCCCAGCTCTTAAAGAGTTTCTACGGCCGCATTCCTTCCGGTCGGTTTTGGCGTGAGCCACCCAGCCCTGAGCGCCCCAGCACTCCTGTCTGAGTGCAGGTAAGGTAAAAGGGGCGGCCATGAACACCAATCAAGATGGCCAGCAGCCGGTGGTTGTCCTCCTCGCCGAGGACGAGGCGCTCGTTCGCATGATGGCTGCGGATGTGCTCAGGGAAGAGGGCGGCTTCAAAGTCGTCGAGGTGGTCAATGCCGACGAAGCGCTCACCGTGCTTGAGGCGACAGTCGACGTTCGAGCCCTCGTGACCGATGTGGAAATGCCCGGTTCCTTAGATGGCTTTTCGCTGGCCCGTGTGGTGAGGCAGACATGGCCGCATATCGGGGTCGTGGTGACTTCAGGCAGAATGGCCCCCAGTCCGAAGGAGCTTCCCTCAGGCGCGCTGTTCATTCCCAAGCCTTACAGGCCGGCCGATTTGGTTGCCGCCGTGCGGGCGGCGCTGCCGTCAGGCCAGACCGAGATACCCGCCGAAGCTCCGGTCCCAGTGCTTCCCTCCGCGATCAAAATCAGTCAGCCCCACACCGGCACTGGCGCTGCTGGCGGTCTCGCACAGCCCCTGCCCGAGCCCGAAGAATAGACCTTGGAGGGGTGGGAATTTCTGAGAAGTCTATATCGAACCGCGCTGGTACGAGGTTCGAGAAGGGTCTATGATAAGGTATTGCCGGTATGAGTGATCCAGGCACCGGTGGCTGAGAGATAAGAGCGCTCCCGCCTGTAAGGCTCAGGAGCGGCAGATGCCCCGTCATTATGAAGCCTGCGAAGGACCCATTGAGGGCCTCTATTTGCCTCGACTGGCTTGGGACGTGTTCCTTCGCGAGAACATCCAGACCATCGATCAGCTCAGGACCGTTGCTGGCCATCTTGAGCGGTTCGAAGGGTTCGGCCCCATAACGGTGCGCGTCATCAGATAAGAGCTCGACCGCGTAGCGGCACCTGGGGAGCAAGTGTTCCATGACGGGCAACTTTCTGCGTGGGGTGCGTAATTCTGACGAGACGTGTTAGCGAACTTGGTGAAGATGTGCCGCAATGTTGCGAGGGATATGCTCTTGGATGAGAGGAGGCTGCTTCTTCAAGAGGTTAGCGACGCCAAGCTGCAGGTGGAACGCCATACTCCCGTCGGAAGGCCCGGTTGAAAGAGGCCTCGGACTCGTAGCCCACCGCATAGGCGATGCGCTCGACGGCATCGGATGTTTCCTTCAGCAGCATGGAGGCCTGCACCAGCCTCTGCTGGGCAAGGTAGCGCATGGGCGGCTCGCCGATGATCCGGGTGAAGCGCTCCGCAAAGGCAGAGCGGGACAGGCCGATCTCCCGGGCGAGATCTTCTGTGGTCCAGTGTCGGGTCATCTGGCCATGCAGGAGGCCCAGGGCCTGTCCGATCATGGGATCGTGTATTCCTGCCGCCCAGGCGTTGCGGCCGGGCGGCTGCGAGGCAAAGTACCGGCGCACCGCCTCCATGAACAGAAGTTCGGCCAGTTTGGCGAGGATCGCGGGTGAATTGACATGGCCCACGGCAAGTTCCTGCGCGGCGAACCGGAAGGAGCTTTCGATCCAGTTTTCGGATGCGCCATCAGCAACGTTGAGCGTGAGGACGCTCGGCAGCATCGCAATGACCGTGCTGTGCGGCATGTCATTGCCCAGGAAGCCGCAGTAGAGGTGCGTCCGCTCTCCGCCCCCTCCGTGAACGATGCGCGCCAGCCCGCCATCCGGGCTCGGTTGGATTAGGCGTTCGGCCGAGATCGGGCGGACCGTCAGGGAACTGCCGATCACATGATCATCATTGCGCGGCAGGACGACAATCTCGCCACCCTCGACCGGGATCGGTTTCTGCCCGCTGACCTTGAGCAGCAGGCGCCCGGCGGTCACGTAATGATAGGCAATGATCTGGCGCGGCTCGGGGGTGAACGGGGCACAGTCCTCAGGCCCCACCTTGGCCGTCACACACCATGGCGCGGTAAAATCGGCATCGAGAAAGAGGCCGCCCGTGAGCCGCATGGTGCGGAACATGTCCAGGATGGCATCCATCACGCCTACCCGATGCAGATTTGGCGGATCGGCAAAGCGGACCGGCGCCTCGCTCATATCACCCGCCTTTCGGCGCGTCTAATGTACCACCCGGGCCACGAAGTCGAAAGCAACGCCGCTGGCCGGGGTCCTCTGCCGGAACAGACATCCTGCGGTGGGCCACAACGAGGAGAGAGCCGACATGACGATGGACAAGCAGGGCAATCCGCTCTCAGGCGCAACCGGTGAGGCCGTGAAGCTCTTCGACGAGGCTGTCGAAGCGTTCAACATCTACCGCGGCGATCCCGTCGCCTTGCTGGACAATGCCATCAAGGCCGCTCCCGGCTTCGCCATGGCGCATATTCTGAAGGCTCACCTGTTCGCTCTGGCGACCGAGCCAGACGCCGCCAAAGAGGCGAAGATCATCCTCTGCAAAGCCAAGACGCTCCGCCTCTCCGACCGGGAGGCCTCCCACGTCGCCGCGCTCGACCGGCTGACCGAGGGGAACTGGACCGCCGCCGCCACCATGCTCGACTACCACAACGCACGCTATCCGCACGACCTGGTTGCGCTCCAGTCCGGCCATCTTATGGATTTCTTCCGCGCGAGCGCGCGGAGTTTGCGCGACCGCATCGCCCGCGCCCTGCCGAAATGGTCGCCCGACATGTCGGGTTACTCGATCCTGCTCGGCATGCAGGCCTTCGGGCTTGAGGAGGCCGGTGACTACGCCCGGGCCGAGGAGTTGGGCCGGCGCGCCGTCGACCTGCAACCGCTCGACTGCTGGGCGCACCATGCGGTCGCCCACGTGATGGAGATGCAGGGCCGCGCCGAGGACGGCATCGGCTGGATGATTGCCCGTGAGCCGCACTGGTCCGGCGACGACAACTTCTTCAAGGTCCACAACTGGTGGCACCGCTCGCTCTATCACCTCGATCTCGGGCAGGTCGACGAGGTGTTCGCGCTCTACGATGGGCCGATCCGGGAGAGCCGCAGCATCCTGGCGCTCGACCTGGTCGACGCCTCGGCGCTCCTCTGGCGTCTGCATCTCTCCGGCCATGACGTGGGCGAGCGCGCGCGGGAACTGGCGACCGCCTGGGACAGCCATGCCGACGGCCGCACCTATCCGTTCAACGACTGGCATGCCGTGATGGCCTATCTCGGCACCGGCCGGGAAGATGAGGTCGAGCGCATCGTGCGGACCTACCGGGAGAACCACGCGGACGGGTCGGACGCGGCCGAGTGGGGGCGGCGCACGGGCGTGCCTCTGATTGAAGGCTTTGCGGCGTTCTGGCGTGGGGATTACCAGGCCGCAGCCGACCACCTCTACGGCACCCGCTACATCGCCAACAGCTTCGGCGGCAGCCACGCGCAACGGGACATCATCGACTGGACGTTGACCGAGGCGGCCATCCGCGGCGGGCTCACCGATCTGGCGGAAGCCCTGGCCCATAAGCGCCTAGCACTGAAGCCCCACAGCCCGGTCAATCGGGCGTTCCTGGCCCGAGCCGGAGCAAGCGCAGCGCCGGGTCTGAAGGCCGCCTGACCGTTGTCCCGCGTCCGGCTGCGGCCTGCATAAGGCAGCGGGGCGTCTCGCGGGCGGGATAAGAACCCGCAACCATGGGAGAGTTCACTATGAAGCATCTCGCCATCATCGTGCGCGACGACGCCTACGACAAGATCCTCACGCCGCTGACCTTTGCCTACACGCAGGCCTGCAACGACGTGACGGTTGACATGCTGTTTGTGCTCTGGGCGGTGAAGGCGCTGACCAGCAAGGGAGCGGCCTCGCTCTCGATGGACGACAGGCACAGGAATGACGCAGAATGGTTGCGCGCCCGGATGGCTGCGGACGGCGAGCCGACCGAGATTGAGGATTTCCTGAAACTTCTCGCCGGGACCGGCAACGTGCATCTCTACGGCTGCCGCTATGCGGCACAAACGTTTGAGGTGCATGGGGCAGACCTGATCGCAGAGGCGGCCGGCATCGTTGACCCAGGCTGGTTCCTGACCGAGAAGGCAATCAAGGCGGACCACTGTCAATACTTCTAAATGAGCCAAGTGAGCCTTTCGGCTTGGCGGAGGGCTAGGAAAGATCTACGGCCTCGGAGTCTTCGAGCCATCCCGAAAAGATTAGGCGCACGGGCAAAGGAAGGGCCTCCTTACCCGCAATGGCCAAGGAGTAAGAAGGCCCCTCATGGAGTGAAGACTGGGTTTGCTGGAGTCTTCACGGGCACAATTCATCTGGCCCGGTCGTGTTTCAGCGTGACAAAAGAAAAAGCCCCTCCCGAGAGATTGAGAGCTTGTGTGAAGGGGCTTGAAGTTAAGCGAAGGCTCAAGGGTAAGAAGGGTTACGTGGCCTTCGTGCAGGGTTAACGGATTAGGACCAAGAGTTATTCCATCTGCTCTCCAGGCTGGGTTACCAAGCCCTAACGCTTCCTCGATACCCTGCGGAATTCCACCAACTGGGTGCTATCGTTGAGCCACCACAGCCGTCGAGGGCAAGATCCAGGGCAGCAGAGGTGCCCCAGTAATCCCAACGATGGAAGGCGAAAGCCGCTACGACCAACCCGAGGCGGCCATAGAGCGCCAACAGAACCTCGCGTTTCATCGTGTACCGCCTGTGTTGTACCCGCTCGGATCATAGGCGTTTTCGGGGCAGGGAACAGGGGCTGTATGTCCGCCTCTGATGCTGCCTCTCGTTGCCAGCAGCGGGCGGGCTGTTATGCTCAAGCTATGAAAAAGCGCCCATGGGGGGTGAGCCCAACATCATCAGCCTAGAGAAGTCGCGCCAGTACTGGGCGCTCCAGCGCCACCACTACCGGCGGCAGGAGCTTTTGCGGCGGGTTGGATTGTCGGCCCTTGCAGGCCTCGCTGGCTGCGCGATCGTATCGATCTTCATGGTCTACGGCCCGGCGCTCGGCTTGTGGTCGTGGCCGTCGTTCAACTCGTCGCCTCCAGTCCCACGCGTCCACCGCTCCGGCTCCTTCCGCACCTGCGCAGAGGCCCGTGCCGCTGGAGCCGCTCCGCTGCACCGAGGCCAGATCGGCTATGCGTCCCATCTCGACGCAGACGGCGATGGCATTGCGTGCGAATGGTCTTGGCGGAACTGGTTTAGATAGTTAGGCGGAGCCGACACGCTGGGCATAGAACTGAGGATAATCAGCCCGAAATGAAGGGGACGTCCGATGCAGAACTTTCCCGATGTAAGAACAAGTGAGATTGGCGAGATTACCCCAGGAACGTGCTTTGCCTTCGATTGGCGAGGGAACACCTACATCGGCATAGCAATTGCCCCTCATCGGCCGGGCGAACCGCCAGATTTCATCGTAGTGTCGCCTGGGCATCCTGACCTGGGGGGAATGCCCGGTATTCTCAGTTCAAGCGTGATCCACAACAGGCCAGTTCTCGTCATCCCTGACGCGAAGGTCGTTCTCCCGATGGCTCGCGAGCACATTCATTTAGGACACGATGATTTCGGCGCTCCAGCGGGAGCCCTGATCAGCGTCAATGGGGATCTAGGCCTTGCAGCAGTTGTGCAGCAGCATGAGACGAGGATCTATAATCTTCACGATGGCTCTGAGATCAGGGCTGACCTTAGCCGGCACGCCTGGTTCTCCTCTTGGGAGATCGCCACCCCCGACATCAATGGCGAATGGAAGAGCATCGGCAGCGTGACTTGCAGCGGACAGGTTGCGTAGCGTTGATGTTTCTAGAATGAGACGGGGCTGCCAGTACAGGGCGATGTCACGTTAACAGAAGCCGGACGAAGTGAGGCAACTTTCGCTGCTTGAGCCACTCAGGCGGCGAGGGTAGCTGGGCATCGTCAAGTTAACCCAGCAGTAGCCGGATCGAGGCATACGTGAGGGATGAAATCGACCTCTCATCCTTGATACTCCCGCCACCGGTTCCCGGCTGAAGTGATCAGCCATGCTGTCTGGTTGTACTTCCGCTTTCCCTTGAACCTGCGCATGGTCGAGGAGATGCTGGCGGCCCGAGGGATTCTGGTCAGCCATGAGACGGTGCGGCAGTGGGCGCTGAAATTCGGTCAGAGCTTTGCCAACCAGATCCGCAGGCGTCTTCCGGCAGCCGCTGACAAATGGCATCTCGATGAGGTCGTGATCAGCATCGCCGGTCGGAAGCATTGGCTCTGGCGGTCGACCAACATGGGGTCGTGCTCGACATCCTGGTCCAGAGCCGCCGTAATACGAAAGCGGCCAAGCGCCTGTTGCGCAAGCTGCTCAAGAAGCAGGGTATGGCTCCTCGGGTGATGATCACCGACAAACTCGCGAGCTACGGTGCCGCAAAACGAGAGATCATGCCCAGTGTCGAGCATCGGCAGCATAAGGGCTTGAACAATCGAGCGGAAAACAGCCATCGACCGATGCGACGACGGGAGCGGATCATGAAGCGCTTCAAAGGATCATGAAGCGCTTCAAATCAGCCGGGCAAGCCCAGCGCTTTCTCTCCGTTCACGATCAGGTGGCAAACCTCTTCCGCCGCCCTGCCAACACCAGCGCCGCTGATCGTCGCCAAGCCCGCGCCCGAGCCTTTATGGCTTGGGCTGAGGTAACGGGCATTGCAGTAGGCTTTTGATCCATCGACCCGATGAGGCCGCCTTGTCTTCAACTCGTTAAATTGACGGTGCCGTTGATGGTGTTCATAGCCGAACCTCCCGTGGACGGTCTTGGCCAGCATATCTCAGAAGACCAACCAGTCTGCCCGACCCGGTCCTCTGGCGTCCGATCATCGGAGACGCCCATGGTCGGACAACATATTGATCTTGCACAACGAATTGTATCAGCAGACGGGTTGTAAGGCTAATCAACACCTTTTACGGCGCTGCTTTCGTTCCGATCCCTGGGCCTTCCGTCGGGCATCGCACCGACACAGAGCAGATCGCCTTCAACAGGGTGCGCCGCGCGCATGTAGCCAAAAGCTGCGCAATGCGCAGAAGGGCTTTGTCACGGGAACTAAAGTAGAGCCGTTAAAGACCCGATGAGCAGCTTCATTCAAGCGGCGACGGTTGCAGATTGCCATCGTTCCGCCGCCTCGGCCCTGAAGAGGCGCAATGTCCGGCGAGAGATCAGATGGCGCTGGAGATTGAAGGTGTTGTAAATGGCGGCATGGGCGGAGAGAAAGTGCTGGGCTGATCCAGGGGACTTGAAGCCCTGCATCTTTTGCTCTCGCCGGCGCACCACTTGATGCGAGTTTTCGGCGCGATTGTTTCTCCGAAGTCCCTGTTCATGGCGAGCCGACAGGCCCAGCTCTCGTTTGGCTGCTCCGTAGGACGGCAGCTTGTCGGTGACGAGCAGGCTCGGAGCATAGCCCTGCTTTTCGGCAGTTTGCGCATGAGCTTCAGGGCGGCTGCTCTGTCTCGCCGAGGCTGCACGAGAACGTCCAGGATCTCGCCCCTCACTATCGATGGCTCGCCACAGGTACATGCGGGTGGCTTGGATGGAGACCACCATTTCATCCAGGGGCCAAGTACCGGCTGGACAGGGCCGCAACCGACGAAGGTTGCGGGCGAAGGCTGCTCCGAATTTGAGCACCCACCGCCGGATCGTCTCGTGGAAGACGTCGAGGCCCCGCTCGGCCAGCAGCTCTTCCACGTCTCTATAGCTCAATGTGAATCGCAGGTAGAGCCAGACAGCCTGCCGGATAATCTCTGACGGGAATTGGTGATGAGCATAGGAGATGGGCTGCATTCCCCTACCCTACCGCGCATCAACCCGATCCGTCAGCCGTTCCCGGGACAATGCCGGATCACGAATGACAAACGCGGTGGGGTTTCTGGGTATTCGGTCCCTCCCGCCCTGTCGTGAAATGCTCATGCGTGCTCTCGCGTCCCCGTCGGGCTCTCTTGCATCCGAAATGGCTGCACCGCTTTGAGAACAAGAGGGTCCAGCTTGTCACCTTCCTGACCGGCGTAGGTTGCAATGGCACCCCGCATGCGAGGGGTCCAGAAGGCCATGAGGTGATTTCGGATTCCGGCTATAGCCTCCTCCTCCGGATATGGTCGGAAGAAGGCTGCGATCTGGTTCGCCATGCGAATCAGCTTCTCGGTGCTCATGCCACGACTTCCTGCCCGCGGACCCGCTCAAGTCCATGAAAGACTGTCATCGTGTCCTGCCGCGCGATGCCGATCAGCGTGATGTCATGCAACCGCGCTCGTTCCAGCGCGAGGGATGTCGGGGCGGAGATCGCGACGAGCGTTCTTGCACCGAAGGATGCTGCTTTCTCGACCAACTCGAAGGAGCAGCGGCTGGTCACAATTACGAATCCCTGTTCCGGTTGACCTCCTTTCCGGCAGAGGGCGCCGATGAGTTTATCGAGGGCATTGTGGCGTCCGACATCCTCACGCGCCATCGCAATTTTCCCATCGAGATCGGCCCAGGCCGCCGCATGCATAGCTCCTGTGAGGCAGTTCAACGGTTGCTTGCTCCGAAGCCCGTCGAGGGCCGTCCTGATGGCTTGAACCGATACGGTTGGTGCCGAGCCCGCAGGCGAGCACGCCTTTGGCAGAGCCTCCAGATCGTCAATGCCGCACACACCGCATCCCGTGCGCCCGGCCATAGCTCGCCTTCGGGCGAGATGCCGATGCAGGCGGTCAGCCATGAGATCGACCTCAAGCCGGATCCCACGCTCTTCGGTCGCCAGGCGGATCGAGCGGACATCGGCAGGCTTGTCGATGACGCCTTCGGTGAGGCTGAAGCCGACCGCAAAGTCCTCAAGATCAGATGGGGTCATCATCATGATGGCGAAGGGAATGCCACCATAGACGATGTTGACCGGCACCTCGACAGGAACCATTCGGCTTGCCAGTAACACCTCGTGGGCCCCGAACGGGATGATCGCGGCGGGAGTCTCCAACGCGGCGGGAGCCGTCAACGGTGTCCTATTCAGCGGCATGGAGGCCGGCCTCGATCCGAGTCAGGGTCTGACTGTCCGCATCGTGCCTCTCCTGCCAATCGGAGAGTCGGTTCGTCCGGCGGACCTGCACGGCCGTCACCTTGTATTCCGGACAGTTCGTCGCCCAATCGGAATAGTCGGTCGTGACGACATTAGCGCCGGTCTTGGCGTGATGGAAGGTCGTGTAGACGATGCTCGGCTGCACGCGCTCGCTGATGCTGGCGCGGAGCGAGATCTCGCCCGAACGGCTCTCGAGCGAAACCAGATCGCCATCGCGGATGCCTCGGCTTTCGGCGTCGAAGGGATGAATCTCCAGAATGTCTTCGTCGTGCCAGAGGCTGTTCTCGGTGCGCCTCGTCTGAGCGCCGACATTGTATTGTGACAGGATGCGTCCTGTGGTGAGGATCAGCGGAAAGCGTGGTCCCGTGCGCTCCTCCGTCGGCACGAACTCGGTCAGCATGAACTTGCCCTTGCCGCGCACAAAACGGTCGACATGCATCACAGGTGTACCTGTCGGGGCCGCGTCGTTGCAGGGCCATTGCACCGAGCCGAGTTCGTCTAGTTTCTTGTAGGACACGCCGGCAAAGGTGGGCGTGAGGCGAGCAATCTCGTCCATGATTTCGCTCGGATGCGAGTAGTGCATAGAGTATCCAAGAGCATTGGAAAGCGCCATCGTGACTTCCCAGTCGGCCATGCCTGCGAGCGGCGGCAAGACCTTCCGCACGCGGTTGATCCGCCGCTCCGCATTGGTGAAGGTGCCGTCCTTCTCCAGGAAGGAGGATCCCGGCAGGAACACATGGGCGTACTCGGCGGTCTCGTTCAGGAAGATGTCCTGGATCACCACGCATTCCATGGCCTTGAGGCCCGCCGTCACATGCTGCGTGTCGGGATCGGACTGGGCGATGTCTTCACCCTGGACGTAGAGACCCTTGAAGGCTCCCGCGACAGCTTCGTCCACCATGTTCGGGATGCGCAGCCCCGGGCCGTTCTGCAACGGCACGTCCCAGAACGCCTCGAACATCTGCCGCGTCGCATCGTCCGAGACGTGCCGATAGCCGGAGAACTCGTGCGGGAAGGAGCCCATATCGCAGGAGCCCTGGACGTTATTCTGGCCCCGGAGCGGATTGATGCCGACGCCGGGACGGCCGATATTGCCGGTGGCCATGGCCAGATTCGCCATGCCCATGACCATGGTCGAGCCCTGGCTGTGCTCGGTGACGCCAAGGCCATAATAGATCGCCGCATTGCCGCCGGTGGCATAAAGACGGGCGGCGCCCCGCACGTCCGCCGCCGGCACGCCGGTCAGATCCTCCACGGCTTCGGGAGAGTGGCGCTCATCGGCGATGAAGCGGGCCCAGACCTCGAAATCGTTCAGGTCGCAGCGCTCGCGGACATAGTCCTCGTTCATCAGCCCCTCGGTCACAATGACATGGGCCATTGCGTTAATGAGCGCGACGTTGGTTCCTGGTTTCAGAGGCAGATAATAGTTCGCCTTCACATGAGCCGACTTGACCAGATCAATCCGCCGTGGGTCGGCCACGATGAGCCGCGCTCCCTCCCGCAGGCGTCTTTTCATGCGTGACGCGAAGACCGGATGGGCCTCGGTGATATTGGCTCCGATGACCATGATGACGTCCGCCTGATCGACGGAGGCGAAGTCCTGGGTGCCGGCCGATGTGCCGAGTGTTGACTTTAGACCGTAGCCGGTCGGCGAGTGGCAGACGCGGGCGCAGGTATCGACATTGTTGTTGCCGAAGGCGGCCCGCACCAGCTTCTGGACTAGGAACGTCTCCTCGTTGGTGCAGCGCGAGGATGTGATGCCGCCGATAGAGTCGCGGCCATAGGTAGCCTGGATGCGCTTGAACTTGCTCGCGGCATAAGTGATCGCCTCGTCCCATGAGACCTCGCGCCAGGGATCGGTGATCCTCTCGCGGATCATCGGCTTGGTGATGCGGTCCTTGTGCGTGGCATAGCCCCAGGCGAAGCGGCCCTTGACGCAGGAATGGCCCTCATTGGCCTTGCCATGCTTATAGGGCACCATGCGCACAACCGTATTGCCCTTCATCTCCGCCTTGAAGGAGCAGCCGACGCCGCAATAGGCGCAGGTCGTGATCACCGAATGTTCGGGCAAGCCCATCTCGATGACGCTGTTCTCGTTCAACGCCGCCGTCGGGCAGGCCTGGACGCAGGCCCCGCAGGACACGCACTCCGAGCCGAAGAAATCGAGGCCGCCCGGCGACACGCGCGAGGCGAAGCCCCGGGCCTCGATCGTCAGAGCGAAGGTGCCCTGCACCTCCTCGCAGGCCCGCACGCAGCGCGAGCAGACGATGCATTTGGCGTCCTCGAAGGTGAAATATGGGTTGGACGTGTCGTTGGGAGCGTCGAGGTGGTTCTCGCCCGCGTAGCCGTAGCGGACCTCGCGCAGGCCGACAGCGCCCGCCATGTCCTGCAATTCGCAGTCGCCATTGGCGGAGCAGGTCAGACAATCGAGAGGGTGGTCGGAGATATAGAGTTCCATGACACCCCGCCGAAGGGCCGCAAGCCGCTCGGTTTGGGTATGGACCACCATGCCTTCCTCAACCGGGGTCGTGCAGGAGGCGGGTGTTCCGCGCCGTCCCTCGATCTCCACGAGACAGAGTCGGCACGACCCGAAAGCCTCCAAGGAATCGGTGGCGCAAAGTTTTGGAATCTCGGTCCCCATCATCATAGCGGCCGCCATGACAGAGGTGCCGGCAGGCACGCTCACCGTCTGGCCGTCGATGATCAGGGAAACCGACTGAGCCGTCGTCGGGATCGGCGTGCCGTAGTCGACTTCTTCGATCAGAGCCATCGTCGTCGCTCCTCACTCCGCCGCCGCGGGCATGCGCGGAGCCTTGTCGAAATCCTCAGGAAAGTGGGTGAGCGCACTCATCACGGGGGTCGGTGTCAGGCCGCCCATGGCGCAGAGTGAGGCATCGGTCATGAGGCGGCAAAGATCGTCGAGAACCGTGAAATTCTTCTCCCGCTCCTCGCCGGCAATGATCCGATCCATGACCTCAACGCCACGCACTGCACCGATGCGGCAGGGCGTGCACTTGCCGCAACTTTCCGCCGCACAGAACTCGAAGGCGAAGCGGGCCTGCTGCGCCAGGTCTACGCTGTCGTCGAACACGACGATGCCGCCATGCCCCAGAAGGCCATTGGCTGCGGCGAAGGCCTCATAGTCGAGCGGAATGTCCAGCATGCTCTCAGGGAAATAGGCGCCGAGCGGACCGCCAACCTGGACCGCCCGGATGGACCTGCCGGAGGCCGTGCCGCCGCCAAACTCCTCAATGATGGTGCGCAGCGTCGTCCCGAAGCCCAGCTCGATCAGCCCAGCGCGTTTCACATTGCCGGCCAACTGCACCGGAAGGGTTCCGCGCGAGCGCCCCATGCCGATATTCGCATAGGCCTGTGCTGCATGAGCGATGATCCAGGGCACCGTCGCCAGGGAGATGACGTTGTTGACAACCGTTGGCTTTCCGAACAGTCCCTTCAGCGCCGGCAAGGGAGGCTTTGCCCGCACCATGCCGCGCTTGCCCTCCAGACTTTCGAGAAGCGACGTTTCCTCGCCGCAGATATAGGCCCCCGCCCCCAGCCGCACTTCGATCGAGAACGCGCGGCCGGAACTGAGAACGGACGCCCCGAGGCAGCCCGCGTTCGTGGCGATCTCGATCGCCCGCGCCATGGTGCGATAAGCGTGGGGATATTCGGAACGGATATAAATGAAGCCCTTCGTGGCTCCCACGGCGAGCCCGGCGATCGTCATCCCCTCGATCAGGGAGAAGGGATCCCCTTCCATGAGCATGCGGTCAGCGAAGGTGCCGCTGTCGCCTTCGTCCGCGTTGCAGACTACGTATTTCGGGCCGGCCTCTGCGTGAAGCACCGTGTCCCACTTGATGCCCGTCGGGAAACCGGCCCCGCCGCGCCCGCGCAGGCCGGAGAGCTTCACCTCATCGACGATGGTTTGAGGCTCAAGTGAGAGCGCGCGCTGCAGGCCCGCATGCCCACCATGGGAACGGTAGTCTTCGAGCGACAGCGGATCGACAAGGCCGCAGCGGGCGAAGGTCAGCCGCGTCTGGCGCGAGAGATAAGGCTGATCTTCAAGACGGCCGATGCGGCGCTCATGGGCTCCGCCCGCCAGGAAGCCGGCGTCGAAGAGGCCGGCAATGTCCGAAACCTGGAGTGGCCCGTAGGCAATCCGCCCATCCGAGGCCTCGACTTCGACAAGAGGCTCGAGCCAGAACAGCCCGCGAGATCCCGTCGAGACCATCTCCAATGGCAGGTGGCGGCGCTCCGCTTCCTTGGCGACTTCGCTTTCAATGCGGGAGGCGCCGAGCGCCAGCGATGCGGCATCCTGGGAGATGAAAATCCTGCTCATGACCCTCGCGCCTCCCGCGCCAAGGTGTCGAGCGTGTCCGGACTGAGCCGCCCCAGTGGCTCGCCATCGTAGAGAGCGGACGGAGAACAAGCGCACAGGCCGAGGCAGTAGACGCCCTCAACGGTCAGGGCACCGTCCGAGGTGGTTTCGCCCCAGGAGAGGCCGAGACGGGAAAGAAAATCCTGCGCAATCCGGGTCCCGCCCATGGACTGGCAGGACTCCGCCCGGCAAAGCTTCAGCACATGCCGGCCAGCGGGCTCACGGCGGAAGTCGTGGTAGAAAGTCACGATCCCACGGACCTCGGCGCGGGAGATGTTGAGCGCTGATGCCACGAGGGGCTCTGCCTCCTCCGGGATGCATCCGAACTCATCCTGGAGCGCATGGAGGATCGGCAGGGCGGCGCCCTCAAGTGAGGCATGCGCCGCGATGATCTCGCCCGCGCGGGTCTCATTCCATGGCAGAGGCTTGCGCATGTTCTCCCCTGGAATTCCTCTAGCTGGATCAGGTTGCTGGAATTTGCTGCGATACGCAATAAATCTCGTGCCGTGGCAGAGCTTCAAACCGCCGACCTAAGGTCCGGTCAGGGTCAGGTGTTCTCAAGACCCTCAGCAGTGAGCACGTACCGCGCAGGGCTACGCGCTCCAACCGTGTGCAAGGAATGGACGGAGACGGATCCGGAGAGCCTCAGCGCCGGCCACTTGTCAGTACCCACGCTTAACCGCCTCACGGCCAAACGCGTCTGGCTGCCGGCGCATGGCACCGTCGCAGTGAGCGGCGAAGGCTTCGAGCTGACGGACGGGTTCAACCAAGGCAGCATGCCGGCCTCGGATGCAGCCAGACAGGCCATTGATGGCCTCGGCCGCTCCGGCACGCTGTGCAATGACGCGAGCCTTGACCCTGCCTTGGGGAGAGGCGGGGACGACCGGGGATAGCGTCGATCTTGCCTTCCTGGTGCTCGCGGTCAAGGTGGCTCTCGACGTGCCGCAGCTCCGGCGCAGTGCTCCCCGCATGGCCGAGATCCCGTTTGCTGCCGAGCGCCGATACGCCACGAGCGTGAACCGCCATGGCGACGACCACCACGTTCACGGGAAAGGCGCGGCGGAGGTTCTGATCCCGTTGTGCCATGGCTCTGATCAGGCCGAGCCCTCCAGGCGGCCGAGACGATGGCCCGGGACGGCTATCGTGTCCTGGCAGTGCTCTCCAATATGATCGATGGATTCCCGTCGGACGGCTGGGCGGATCTGGAAGGCTCACTCGGCTGCCTTAAGGTGACTTGAGGTTCGGCTCTCTCACATGCCGTGCGGCTGCGTTCAGGCCGCTCTTGCCTCCAACTCGTGCTCCCACTGGCCCACAGAGGCAAGGCCGTTCATCCTGGCCCGATGGGTAAAGGCCTGCTGAGCCGCAGCGACATTGTCCTGCTTGCCGGACCAAGCTTTCTGGGGCGCTGCCTGCAGGGCACGGCCATAGGAGAAGGTCAGCCGCCAGGGGGCGCCGCCGATCCGGTTCATCGCATTGAGGTGCGCGGTCGCCTCCTCGTCCGACTGGCCGCCCGAGAGGAACGCGATGCCGGGCACGGCGGCGGGCACACACCGTTTCAGCACCATGAGGGTTTTCTCGGCCACCTCGTCCACGGACGCCCGCCGTGACGACCTCTTGCCGGCAATCGCCATGTTGGGCTTCAGCACCATGCCTTCGAGCACGACCCGCTGTTCATAGAGCTCCTGGAACACGGTCTTCAGCACGCTTTCCGTCACGGTGGCGCAGCGCTCGATGTCGTGCGCCCCATCCATCAGGACTTCGGGCTCGACGATCGGCACCACGGTCTGCTCCTGGCAGAGCGCTGCATAGCGCGCCAGGGCATGGGCATTGGCTTTTACCGCCGTCCAGGTCGGAATGCCCTCGCCGACGTCGATGACGGCCCGCCACTTCGCGAAGCGGGCACCGAGGCCGGCATACTCCGTGAGGCGCTCGCGCAGACCGTCGAGGCCTTCCGTGATCGTCTCGCCGGGGCAGAACGGCAGCGGCTTGGCGCCGAGATCCACTTTGATGCCGGGAATTGCGCCGGTCTGCTCGATCAGCGTCACCAGAGGCGTCCCGTCCCTTGCAGTCTGCCGGATGGTCTCATCGTAGAGAATGACGCCGGAGATGTAGTTCCTCATTGCGTCAGTTGAGCGGAAGAGGAGTTCGCGATAGTCGCGCCGATTGTCGGGCGTGGACTCGACGCCGATGGCATCGAAGCGCTTCTTGATCGTGCCCGAGCTTTCGTCGGCAGCCAGGATGCCCTTGCCGGGCTGCATCATGGCCGCAGCGGTTTGTGCCAGTTGCGCAAGATCCATCACCTTCCTCCACGATTCATCGGCTTGGGGGCGCCCCCTCTGTATCCAACGCAGGAACGCATGGTTCGGGCTCCCAGCTCGCCAAACGCGGCTGCGGTGAACCATATTCTAGCCGAACTATCAGGACATTCTTGGACATGGTCAGGCTCACTGGCAGGATATGCTACCAGGCGGGAATGCGGTGCGAAGGAGGAGCGCCATGAGAAAGCTGATTCCTGTCGCGGTTTTCGTCGGAGGTCTTCTCGCCCTTGGCGGCTTGGCCAGCGCGCAGAGCGGCGGGATGCCGGGCGGCATGATGGGCAGTCCGGACAGGGGCATGTTGGGCCGGTTCTCGCCTGAGGACATGAGCGCCTTTGTCGATGCCCACATCGCGGCGTTGAAGGCCGGCCTGAAGCTGACCACCGAGCAGGAGAAGTTGTGGCCTCCCGTCGAGGACACCATGCGCAATCTCGCGAACCTGCACCTCACCCACATGCAGACCATGCGCCAGGGCCGCGGCATGACAGCCGACGATCCCGTGGCTCTGCTCCGCAGCATGGCGGACCGAATGGCCCAGGGCGCGGACGCGATGCGGGAACTCGCAGATGCCGCGGCTCCGCTCTATGCAACGCTCGACGATGCCCAGAAGCGCCGGCTCCAGGCGCTCCTCCGGGCTGGCCCCCGCGGCATGATGAGCCGTATGATGGGGCCGGGCCGTCGCGCCCTGATGCGCGGCTGGTTCGGCGATGATGGCGACGATGACGACCGCTGAGGCCGCCGGTCGGCTCCGTAGTGGCGGCCCCATTGACCCAGCAGTTGCCCAGCTCCCGAATAGGAGCCTTCATTCCGTCGCTATCCTCAGGATTGCGGTGGGAAAGGACTTGGTCGGCCGCCGTCACGCATAGGCCTGGCGATTGCGGAAGCGCCAATCGGGGCGAGCGCTGCGGACCATCATCATTTCTCCGATGTTCTCCGGCGTCAGGAGCCCCACGAGCCGCTGCCTGGCGTCGAGCACCAGGAGGGCTGGAGCCTTGGACTGATTCAGAAGCGCGACCGCGGCATCGAAAGGCTGCCAGTCGAGCACCGTCGGCAGGTCCCGTGTCATCACCTCCAGAACCGGTGTGGCGGGGCCGCCCTGGCGCAGGGCCACGATGAGGCCATCCCGGGTGAGAGGGCCGCGTGGGAATCCTGAGCTGTCCACTACGGGGAACTCCCTCTGCGAGGTGCGGAGCAGGAGGTCGACCGCGTCGTCGAGGGACGCGGCGGTGGACAGGACCTCGACCGGGCTCACCATGCCATCGCGCACCGGCAGCCCCAGGGTCGCGTCCTTGAAGGCCACATGCTGGGATTCGGCCGTTGCCGAGAGATAGATGAACAGGCCAATGACGATGAGCATCGGGTTCAAGAAGAGCCCCACCAGCGCGAACAGGAAGGCCGCGCCCTGGCCTATCCGGGCCGCGATGCGGGTCGCCTCCACGTGGTTCATGCGCATGGCCAGCAGCGCCCGCAGCACCCGACCGCCATCCATGGGAAAGGCGGGGATTAGATTGAACACCACGAGGAAGACGTTGGCGGCGGCAAGCCGTGCCATGAGACCAGCGCGCGGGTTCTCCAGCTCAGTCATCGCAGCGGTGTCGAGGCTCATGCCGAGGAAGAGAATGATAAGGCCCGCGATCACCACGTTCACGGCCGGACCTGCCACGGCTACCACCAGCTCCTCGCGCGGGTTGTCTGGGATTCGTTCCAGGCTCGCCACGCCGCCGATGGGCCAGAGCGTTACCTCCGGCGTCTGGATGCCGTAGCGCTTGGCGGCGAGGATGTGCCCGAACTCATGCGCCAGCACGCAGGCGAAGAGGAGCACCATGAACAGGACGCCCTCGAACGCCGCCTCCTGCCCGCCGAGCCGCCACTGCGCTCCGCCGATCCAGACCAGGAAGAGCAGGAAGGTCACGTGAACACGCACCACCGTGCCGGCAATGCGAGCAATCGGGATCGGCCAGAGCATGAGGGTCTCCAAGCGAGCTGGCGACGCTCAAGGTAGGGCTGGTGGAGCCGGTTCGGAAGTCAGGAGAAATACGGTGAGCTCGTGGCAGTATGCGTGGGCACCCCGCAAGCTGAGTTGCGACAGCCATGAATTCCGGTGGCAAACCCAAGCTAGAGACGTTTCTAACACCGTTTCGGCGCAGTGACAGTCACGCTCAGATGAAGGAGCGCCGGCCCTTGGCTCGGCCGGCGCCATGGACGGGTTAGACGACGTCCTCGGCCCCGCCCTTCAGCTTCACCGGGATCCGCAGATACCGGACACCGTTCGCCTCGGCGGGTGGGAACTTGCCGGCGCGGATGTTGGTCTGCATCGAGGGCAGCAGCAGCCGCGGTGCCGCGAGCTTCGCATCGCGAGCGGTTCGCATGGCGACGAACTCCTCCTTGGTGACGCCCTCCTTCACGTGCACGTTCTTCTCGCGCTGCTCCGCAACCGTGGTTTCCCAGGCGTACTCATCCCGCCCAGGAGCCTTGTAGTCGTGGCACATGAACAGCCGCGTCTCGGGCGGGAACGTGGTCAGGCGCTTGATCGAGCGGTAGAGCTTGTGCGCATCCCCACCCGGGAAGTCGGCGCGGGCGGTGCCGTAATCGGGCATGAACATCGTGTCGCCGACAAACACGGCATCCTCGACCTTGTAGGACACGTCCGCCGGGGTGTGCCCGGGGGTGTGCAGCACCTCCACGTCGAGCTCGCCGATCTTGAAGCGCTCGTTGTCTCTGAACAGATGGTCGAAGTCTTTGCCCTCGGTGTCGAGATCGGTGGCGTTGAAGATCGGCCGGAACATCTTCTGCACGTCCTTGATGTGCTCGCCGATGCCGATCTTCGCCCCCGTCTTGGCCTTGATATAGGGCGCACCCGAGAGGTGATCGGCATGGGCGTGGGTCTCCAACGCCCATTCGACTGTGTAACCCGCTTCCTCGGCTGCCTTGAGCATCGCCTCGACCGAACGGGTGTCGACCGTGCCCGAGTTGTGATCGTAGTCGAACACAGGATCGATGATCGCTGCTTTCCTGGTCGCTGGATCGGTCACGAGATAGCTGATCGTGTTGGTGGGCTCGTCGAAGAACGCCCGGATGATGGGTTGGCCTGACATGGTCTGAACCTCCTCTGCGGCATCTTCTGCCGTTGCTGTTGATAATATATTAGATATCTCTAAATAAGATATGCCTAATTTAATGTAGGCTCCCGACAGGCCGTCACAATCCCTTGGGCCCCGTTGAGCCCTGTGGAACCGGGCCGACTGTCGGCTCAGGAGGACACAATAATGCTATCGTTGACCCAAGGCGTCCTCGGGCTGGCCTCGGGCTCGCTCGTCGGCTTCACGCTCGGCCTCGTCGGCGGAGGCGGCTCGATCCTGGCCGTGCCGCTCCTCGTCTATCTCGTGGGCGTGGCGAATCCGCACGTGGCCATCGGCACGAGCGCGGTTGCCGTGGCGGCCAATGCGGCTATCAATCTTGCCAACCACGCCCGGGTAAAAAACGTGAAGTGGCGCTGCGCCCTCGTCTTCACCGTGGCAGGGGTCATCGGCGCCTTCGGAGGCTCGACCCTGGGCAAAATGGTCGATGGCCAGAAACTGCTCGCCCTCTTTGCCGTACTGATGATGGTGGTCGGCGCCCTGATGCTGCGTCAACGCTCCGGCGAGGGCGACGAGAGCGTCCGGCTCGGTCGGGAGAACTTTTTCAGGCTGGTCGGGATCGGCTTGGCGACGGGCGCCCTCTCGGGCTTCTTCGGCATCGGCGGCGGCTTCCTGATCGTCCCGGGGCTGATCCTGGCGACGGGCATGCCGATCCTCTATGCGGTCGGCTCCTCGCTTGTGGCGGTGACCGGCTTCGGCCTCATCACGGCGGCAAACTACGCCTTTTCCGGGTTGATCGATTGGACCCTCGCGGCGTTGTTCATCGGCGGCGGCGTTCTCGGCGGTCTGCTCGGCGCACGGTTGGCCACGAAGCTCGCCGTCGCGAAGGGCGCGCTCAACACCGTTTTCGCCGCACTGGTCTTTGTTGTTTCCATCTACATGCTGGTTCGCAGCCTCAATCTGCTCTGAGGCCGCAACTCAGGCGGTATCCATGGTGACGTCCTTCCATGTTGTCTGCCCCGTTATGATGCGGTCAACCGGATCCCGGAGGACCGGCCGGCAGACTTGGCGTGCAAGGCGTCCCGACCCTCTCCGTGCTCAAGTACGGCTCGGTTGTCGCCCGGCAGGCGGGGCTCGCCAACTTCGCCACCCTGCCGACCTGGAGCAGGCCAAACCCATCCTGCTGAAGAGGAGATCTCGCATGAAACCTGTCAGGCTTTCGCCAAACGTCTCGGTCGCCCCGCAGCTGACCGAACAGGATCTTGAGGAAGCCGCGGCTGCCGGCTTCGGGACCATCATCAACAATCGTCCTGACGGCGAGGCTCCGGACCAGCCTCGCAGCGAGGAGCTCGCGGCAGTCGCAAAGCGCTTGGGGCTCGATTACCGGCACATCCCGGTCGTATCGGGCCAGCTGTCGAACGATCAGGTCGAAGCGTTCAGGGCGGCTCTGTCGGAGGCTGATAAGCCTGCTCTGGCCTTCTGCCGGACCGGCACGCGCTCGACCACCCTCTGGGCGCTGGCCGCCAGCGACAGGCTCTCGCCGAACGAGATCCTGCAGACGGCTTCAGAGGCTGGTTACAACCTGGAGACCTTGCGTTCCCAGATCGAGGCGGCTTCTCGAAACCCACCTGCGGACTCAAAGTAAGGAGAATGCCATGACCTACTATTTGGCGAAGACTGTTTCCATGCCGTTCAACGAGGCGGTTGCCCGCACGACCGAAGCCCTGCAGCAGGAGGGCTTCGGCATCATCACGGAGATCGACATCAGGGATACGCTCAAGCGCAAGCTCGATGTGGACTTCCGCCCCTACCGCATTCTCGGGGCCTGCAACCCGTTGCTGGCCCATGAGGCGCTTCAGATCGAGGACAAGGTTGGCACGATGCTGCCCTGCAATGTCATCGTGCAGGAACTCGCGCCCGATCGGATCGAGATCGCGGCGGTCGATCCAGTTGCGTCCATGCAGTCGATCGAAAACCCGACACTGGCCGAGAAGGCGCGGACCGTTCGCTCGAAGCTGGAGAACGCCGTCTCCCGGATCTAGTTCGAGGCAACCGGCGTTTCGCCTTTCGCGGACTGTCTCAATGCCGTAATCTTGTCCCGAATGGGATGGCTTGGACCGCTTACTGTTCTCAACGGAAGTTAGAGCACCGGCAATTCTGACGGAATCGTTGGGGCTATGCGGCGTAGCGGCTTCGTGATTCACTCATCTCGGCTCTCTTTGCAGGAGATGAGCGATGACCAAGTCCTACTCGCTGGATCTGCGCCGCCGGGTGGCGCGCTTTGTCGAGGCGGGCCATTCCTGCCATGCCGCAGCCCGGCACTTCGAGGTCTCGGTCGCGTTCGTGGTCCGGCTCATGGCGGCGTATCGGGCCACCGGCAGCCTGGCACCCAAGCCGGAAGGCGGCTGGCGCTACTCCAAGCTCGACCCGCATCGCGACTTCCTTATCCGCCGTGTGACCGAGAAGGATGACATCACCATGCCGCAACTGGCCGCGGAGTTGGCGGCCCTCGGCACCAAGGTCACGCCCGCTTCGATCTCGCACTGGTTCCGCCGCAACGGCTACCGCTTCAAAAAAAACGCTGCGGGCCAGCGAACAAGGACGCGCCGACGTGCGGCAAGAGCGCGATCATTGGCGCACGAAGCGTCAGCCGCGCATGCGCCAAGAGCCGCACCGGCTGGTGTTTCGCTTCGCGGCCCTTCGGGTCTCGATGAAACCGGCACCTCAACCAAGATGACGCGCCTGCGCGGCCGCTGTCCCAAGGGGCAGCGTCTGTATGCCAAGGCGCCCTTTGGCCATTGGCTGAGCCAAACCTTCATCGCGGGCCTGCGCTGCTCTGGACTATCAGCGCCCTGGGTGATCGACGGGCCAATGACCCGGCAGATCTTCGAGACCTATGTGGAGACGCAGTTGGCCCCAACCCTGTCGCAAGGCGACGTGGTGATCCTCGACAACCTGCCGGCGCATAAAAGCGAGAAAGCCGCGCAGTGCCTGAAGCAAAGGGGGGCCTGGTTCCTGTTCCTGCCACCCTACAGTCCGGATTTGAATCCGATCGAGCAGGCCTTCTCCCAGATTAAATCGCACTTGCGCAAAGCCGAGGCCCGAACGCTCGAGGCGCTGTGGCGCGCCATCGGTGACATCTGCAACTTGTTCGAGCCCGAGGCATGCCGCAACTACTTCACCGCTGCCGGATATGGATTCGTCTGAATGCCCGAGGCTCTAGCCTTCTTAAGGGAAGTGCGGTGTGCAGCGGCGTACCTCAACCGTCCACTTGGGAGGCCTCACGCCGGAACGTGACCTGGGGCCATTCCACCGGCACAAGGCGAAAGATGGCCATGCCGACGATCATCGCGGCGACGAAGACGAAGACTTCGCGAGGACCGAATGTCAGCGCCACCAGCGCTGGGCCGGGGCACAGGCCAGCGAGACCCCAGCCAACGCCGAACAACGCAGCGCCGCCAATGAGGCGCGGATCGAGGTCGCGGCGGGTCGGAATCTCCAAACGCGGCGCGAGCACCGGCACGCCGCGACGCTTGGCAACGAGAAAACCCATCGCCGAAACTACGACGGCTCCGCCCATGACAAGGGCGAGGCTGGGGTCCCAATGGCCGAAGATGTCGAGGAAGCCGAGCACCTTGGCCGGGTTGACCATTTGCGAGATAATCAGCCCGAGGCCGAAGATCAGGCCGGATGTGAAGGCGGACAGGATCAGGGGCATCATCTAAATCCCGATCACGTGACGGGTGACGAAGACGGTGGCAATGGCGGAAACCATGAAGACACCCGTGGCGACGAGAGAGCGGGGTGAGCCCCTTCCGATGCCGCAGACGCCGTGGCCGCTGGTGCAGCCTGCCCCGAGACGGGTACCAAAGCCGACGATCAGCCCCGCCACGATCAGCAGAGGCAGGGAAGCTTCGAGTGTCACGGGCGGCAGCGTGCCGCCGGCCATGACATAGACCAAGGGCGCGATGAACATCCCAGCCAAGAAAGCGAGGCGCCAGCCGAGTTGGCCGCGCTCGGGTGGGATCAGGCCGCCGAGAATGCCGCTGATGCCGGCAATGCGCCCATTGAGCACCAGGAACAGGGCTGCGGATGAGCCGATCAGAAAGCCACCGGCTAGGGCGGAAACAGGGGTGAAGTTTTCCATGATGGTCACCGCTTAGGTAGATTTGCCTGCCTTGGCCTGCTTGCAGTACAGGCTGTACAGCGTGGCGAAGAGTTGCTCGATGCGTGGATCGGCGATGCGGTACCAGATGGTCTGGCTCTCACGCCGAGTGGCAACGATGCCCTCGTCCCGCATCTTGGCGAGATGCTGCGAAAGGGCAGATTGGGACAAGCCAACAGCCTCGACGAGTGAGTTGACGTTGGCCTCGCCCCATTCGACGAGCTTGCACAGGATCATCAGCCGCCGTTCATTGGCGAGCGCCCGCAGAATGTCCGCGACCTCCGTCGCCTGCTTCTCAAACGTCTCAAGGTCCAATGCAAGTTTGGGCATTCGTCCGCCATCCAAATATCGGTTGGAACTAATTTAGCATTTTCTAATTTATATGCAAGGGCTTCGAACCTTGGAACATCCACCTTGTTGAAGCTGGAGAACAAGGCCATGGTTGCGAGCACAATCGACCGCGTTCCGCGGCACACGCGCCGGGATGTCAACCGGCAGATCGAAATGACCATCGCGGAGAGCGTACGCTGGCATGCGGCCCGTCCCGAGCGGATCGAACGCCGGCTGCATGAGCTTGATCGCGAATGGGACATCGAACGCATGCTGGAGGCTAATGCCTCGGCCCTGGCCTTTACCGGCGTGGTGCTCGGGGCAGCGGTGGACAAACGCTGGTTGGTCCTTCCCGCTTTGGTCACCGCATTCCTGTTCCAGCACGCAGTTCAGGGCTGGTGCCCGTCCGTGCCGACCCTGCGGCGCATCGGCTTCCGCACCGCCCGGGAGATCGACACCGAGCGCTATGCCCTGAAGGCACTCCGGGGCGACTTCGGTCCCATCGGACCGGATCCTCATGATCATGACAGCCGGGCCAGCCATGCCTTGCAGGCGGCGCGTCTCTAAGCGGTGCTGGCTCAGCTTGGGAGGCCGTCATGAACGGTCATGAAAGAACCACCGGAGGCTTTCCGGTCTCAGCCGGTATCCTGTTCGGGCTTGGCCTCGGCGGGCTCTTCGATGGCATCGTGCTGCATCAGATCCTGCAATGGCACCACATGCTCACCAGCGCCGGCTACCCGCCCGACAGCGTCGAGAACCTGGAGGTAAACACGCTCTGGGACGGGCTCTTCCACGCCAGCACCGACATCTTCACGGCGCTCGGTCTTTGGATCCTCTGGCGCTATTCCCGCACCAACCACATCCGCTGGTCGGGCAAGCTCCTGCCGGGCACGCTCCTCATGGGCTTCGGCCTCTTTAACCTCGTCGAGGGCATTGTCGACCACCAGATCCTTGGCATCCACCATGTCAACGAGACGGTGCCACGGGAGCAGTGGATTTACTGGGACATCGGCTTCCTGGTCTGGGGCGCGGCGATGCTGATCGGCGGCTGGCTCCTGCTGCGGGCCGGCCGACGGGAGACCGCGAACAGAGCCGCAGCCCCAAGGCACCGTTCGGCCTGAACGGAGCTTTCTATCGGCGGAACACGAGGCTCAGATTGTTGGCGGGCATTGGAATGCGTTCAACGAGGTCCAGCCCGTGGGTCCGTGCGAGCTCCGCCACCTCATCGAGGTCGCGGACGCCCCATTCCGGATTCCGCCACCTGAGGTCCTGATCGAAGGCCGCATTGCTTAGCACCGTATGAGCGCCGTTCTCCTTGTAAGCCCCGTAGAGATAGAGTACCCCTCCCGGGGGCAAAATCCGCCCTGCTCCGGCCATCAGCCCCTGCGTCGCCCGCCAGGGAGAAATATGGACCATGTTGATGGCCACCACCGCATCGGCCTGCGCCACCGGCCACTCTGGAGCGGCAGCATCGAGCGCTAGCGGCGCAAGAAGATTGGATAATCCCGAAGCCGCTCGATGGGCAGCGATGCTGCCCAGGGCCAGTTCGTCATGTTCTGTGGGTTGCCATGTCAGGTGAGGCAACGCGGCGGCGAAGTAGACGGCATGTTCCCCGGTCCCGTTGGCAATCTCCAAAACCGTCCCAGCTTGGGGAAGAACCCGTCGGAGGACGGCCAGGATCGGATCGCGGTTCCGCGCCACCGATGGCGATGTCAGAGCCCGGTTCGGATTGTGTGAGTTCGTCATTGCGACCGTCGTACTCCTCCGATCTGCATCAGGAGATGCAAATCACTGCGCCGGATCCAGAGTGCCAGAATACGCTAACCGCGCCAGTTCTGGACGGCCAAGTTATTCCAGCCGGCATGAGGCCACCCTCTGGCAGGACCGCTCGGTGTCAGGAGCGGCTGACGGTCTGCATGTTTGTCAAAACAATCACCCCCCTTCACTTACAGTCCGGCCCTATCGCGGTTTCGCATCGCCTGTCGTAGCACCTCGAAGATAACGGCGGTCGACCAGCCGAACAGCAGAACGCCGTTCATGGCTGCCATGGGGCCGAGCAGCCGCCAGCGCTCGAGCGGCACGACATCGCCATAGCCGAGCGTCGTGTAATTGACGAAGGCGAAGTACAGGACATCGGCTCCGGCCGGCACCACACCAAGGATCGCATACGCTAAGGACCACATGAGCACCTCGGCAACATGCGCAACCATCAGGATGCCGACGGTGGCAACCATGACGGCGGCAAGCCAACCCTGAGATCGGCTGCGTTCCCATTTCAAGGCGTTGCGGGCGGTGCCCACCACCGTCGCCATCACGATTGCATGAATGGCGATGTTACAGAGGCTGATGGCGCCGCCCATGAGAAGCTGTCGCAGCATATTAATAACTATGGCGAAGCAACGGGAACCAAGTACAGTACGGTCGCGATGATGATGTAGAGAGCCAGCAGCTGAGCGCCCTTGAACCAGTTGGATTGACCGGTGGTCGCAACCGTCGCTCCGAGGAGCACTGCTCCGAATAGCATCCACATCTCGGCCTGCGAGAACACCAGTCGGAACTGCGCCTGCCCCATCGCCGGCGCGATCAGCACCAGGACCGGGGCGACGAACAGGGCGATCTGCACACAGCTTCCCAGGGCGATGCCGATGCTGAGGTCGACCCGGTTGGCCCGCCCCATGGCAATCGCGGATCCTGACTCCGCCGCACCGCCGACGAGGGCGAGCACGATGACCCCCATGAACATCTGCGACATGCCCAGCGAATGCCCCGCCTGCTCGGCGGCGCCGACAAGAAGCTCGCTCATCCAGGCCGCACCGACCGATGCAATCAGCAAGGTGGCGACAGCCCATCTGAGGCTGGGATGCTCGATGGCCTCCTCGTGCGATGCGGGCCCGTTCAGTTCGGCAAATGTCTCGGGATGGGTTCTCAGGGAATAGAGCAGAAACAGCCCATAGAGCCCGAGCAGGATGACAGCCACGACAAAGTCGAGCGTCGCATGCTGATCCTGGTAGGGTTCAGTCCCGAGGGCGCGATGGAATGCACTTGGGAGCGCCAGGCTGATCCAGGCCAGCACCATGATCGACGAGTAGGTTCTGACCGCATTCGGGTTGTATTCCTGGCTGTGATGGCGAAGGCCGCCGAGCAGGAACGAGACGCCGAGGGCCACCAGAAGATTGGCGAGCAGCGCCCCGACGATGGAGGCGCGGACCATCTCCAGCAGGCCAGCCCGCAGCGCAGCCAGGGCAATGATCAGTTCCGGCAGATTGCCGAAGGTTGCATTGAGCAGGCCGCCGATCGTGGCGCCGGTGTGAACGGCAACCTGCTCGGTGCCCTGAACGATGAGCTTCGCGAACGGCACGATCGCCAGGGCGGCACAGAAGAAGACGACGCCGGCTGGCACGCTGTCCGAGAGGTCGAGAAGGGCGGCGACGGGAGCGAGAGGTAAAAGCCACAGGATCGAGGGCCTGAGCAGCGATGACTCGATCACCGGGTGCCTGCCAGGGACAGGCTTGTCCGTCATGACGTGCTCCCCGTTTCTGCCCGTGCCTTTCACCGCCATCCTAATCCAGGCGGAGTTCCGCGCTTGACCGGCTGGGACAGGTCATTGACAGTTTGAGTCTTCCGACGAAGCGGCTGCCGGGAGCCTCCATTGCGTCTAAGCTGACGTCAGGCCGGGTTCGTTGCTGACGAGATCCCGATGGCCGAAGCCCTTTCGGTAATCGAGAACGGAGATCACGTTCAGGGCGACTTTGAAGAACGCGATGCCCACGTGCGGCCCCGAGGCGTATTCTGCAATTCCTTGAGGAAATTTCTGCAGCAGAAGCTGTCCTGCCCGCTCGATCTCGCGCAGGTCCGTGAGGTGGATTGCATGTCCTCCGGCCGAGATGCCGCGGATTTCACCCCAGTTCCCGTAGGGAAGATTGACCGTCAGGGATACCTTGCCGTTGCGATTGATGTTCAGGAATTTCTGGGACTCCTCCGAACATCCGAAGTAGATGTCCAACCCGTCGTTGGCGAAGCTGACCGTCGTGGCCTGCGGGTATCCGTCCCGGCGGATCGTCGCGATTGTCATGTCGTTCGCACGATCGAGAATGGATAGGATCTCATCGCGAAGTCTTGCATCCATGGCGACGTCCTTCCAGCGGACGGACTTTGTCAGCCTATGATGGCTTCGTTCTCGCCCAATTGCTTTGATTTGGATCAATGCCGGGACGAACAGAGCCACCCATGATTTGTCCAGGTTTGTTGAGAACGGCTCTTGTGTCTCCTGTCGGGCTGCCGCGCATCCCGACAGCATCCAGTCCGATCTTCGCGTATAATTAGACATGGGCGAGCTTTTCACGAACCGGACCTACGGCGGAGGGCTCCATGATCGTCAGTGATGAGCGTTCGCATGTTTCAAGTGAGCGGAAGGGACATGGGGTCTATGAGCCGGACATCCTCCCGCGGCTTCAGTCGCTGCTCGCATTCCTCGCCGACATCGATGTCGCCCACGCGAGCAATCTGCTGGTGATCGAGAGCAGGCCGATGGACGATGCCCGCAAGGATCAATTGATCGCTGATCTTTGGCAAACCCATTGCAAGCGGCGCGCGCCGTACGTCCAGGAAATCGAGGCGCTCCGAGAGCGAATGGAAGCTGCCTTCCGTCGAGGCATGCCATGAAGGCCATGGTCCTCCACACGGCGCGCACACCTCTGATTCTGGAGGAGCGCCCGCTGCCGTCGCCCGGTGCAGGCGAGATCCGCGTCGCGGTAGAAGCCTGCGCGGTGTGCCGGACCGATCTGCATGTGGTCGATGGCGACCTGCCGCATCCCAAGCTTCCCGTCACCCCCGGCCATGAGATCGTCGGACGGGTGGAGGCGCTCGGTTCCGGAGTCCGCAATCACACGCTGGGGGAACGCGTCGGCATTCCCTGGCTCGGCCATACCTGCGGCCATTGTCGCTACTGCCTCTCGGGACATGAGAACCTATGCGATGAGCCGTTATTCACCGGCTATACCAGGGACGGCGGCTTTGCCTCGCACGTGATTGCCGATGCGGCCTATGCTTTCAGCCTGCCGCAGGACGATGATCCCGTCGCACTGTCTCCGCTCCTCTGCGCCGGATTGATCGGTTGGCGTTCGCTGGTGGCCGCAGGCTCCGGTGAGAGGATCGGCATCTTCGGCTTTGGTGCCGCGGCTCACATCATCACCCAGGTCTGCACTTGGCAGAGACGACATGTCTTTGCCTTTACGCGCTCGGGCGATATCGCTGCTCAGGATTTTGCCCGCTCGCTCGGCGCTGTCTGGGCCGGTGGCTCGAATGAGGCACCACCAGAAATTCTCGATGCAGCGATCATCTTCGCGCCCGTGGGCGATCTTGTGCCCTTGGCGCTCGGTGCCGTGCGAAAGGGCGGACGCGTCGTCTGCGGCGGCATCCACATGAGCGACATTCCTCGGTTCCCCTATCGGCTTCTCTGGGAGGAGCGGCAGGTTGTGTCCGTTGCCAACCTGACCCGTCAGGATGCCTTGGATTTCCTGGCCATTGTCCCCGAGGCCCGGATCAGAACGCAGACAGTGCGCTATCCGCTGGAGGCCGCCAACGACGCCTTGAACGATCTGCGGTCAGGACGGCTCCAAGGAGCCGCGGTCCTGGTTCCCCAAGCACGACAGGAACAGAAGTTGTTGCATCGAGAAATCGAACCACAGGTTCAGAGGGAGGAAACCATGCTCCAGAACATTCGCAGCATCCTGATCGGGATCACGGAGGAAGGCGAAGCCGAGGAACACTCGGCTGCCCTGCCCTATGGCTTGTCGCTGGCCCGCCAGGCCGACGCCCATGTCACCGTCCAGGCGGCCTCGCTGAAACTGACCGTGACGCATGCCTTCATCAGCGCCTTCGCCGAAGGGCTCGTGGCCGCCGAGAACCGCCGGTTGGACGTTCTTGCTCGCGCGGTCGCCGACTCGTCCCAACGCGCCGCGGCGGCATCGGGCCTCGCCTGCACCGCGCAGGCGCCGCAGCTTGCCTATCCGGCCCTCGTCAAGAACCTCGCTTCCCTCGCCCGCACCCATGATCTCACGATCCTGGACTCGGAGCCGGTTTCCCTCGCTGTCGATCGGGGACTGATCGAGGCCGTACTCATGGACAGCGGCCGGCCTCTCCTCGTCGTGCCGCAGGGCCGGGAGACTTTCGCGGGCGACCGGATCGCCGTGGCCTGGGATGGCAGCGCCAAGGCGGCGCGCGCGCTCAATGACGCCCTGCCGTTCCTGCGGGCCGCCAATCAGGTCGAGCTGGTCAGCGTTACGGGCGAGAAGGACCTGGCGCACACGGTGCCCGGTGCTGAGATCGCGCCGCATCTCGCCCGCCATGGCGTCACGGTGAATGTCCTGGCGCTGCCGGCCATGAATGGCGACGTGGCCGAGACCTTGCGCAACCATGCCCACCTGACGCGGGCCGACATGATCGTGATGGGCGCCTATGTCCACTCGCACCTGCGCGAAATGGTCCTCGGCGGTACGACCCAGTCAATGCTCAAGAACGCGCCGGTGCCCCTGTTCCTCTCCTACTGATCGGAAGAGGCACGGCACTCGGGCACGAGCGTCACGGAAGGAGGCCCGCATGTTCAGGAACATTCTAATTGCCACGGACGGCTCAGCCCTTGCGGCTCGGGCTGTCGAACACGGAACCAAACTGGCGAAGGCTCTCGGGGCGACAGTCCTGCTGCTGACCGTGACTGAGCGCTTCCACCTCTTTGCGATAGAGTCCGATCAGCTTGAGGAAACGCCGGCTTCGTTCCGGGAGCACATGCAAAGGCAGGCTGATCGCGCCCTTGCGGAAGCTTCGGAGATCGCGCACACCCTCGGTATCGAAGCTCGGACTCTTCACATGGAAGACGATGCACCCTACCGAGCGATCATCCGCACGGCGGAAAACCAATCCTGTGACGTCATCGTCATGGCATCGCATGGGCGCGGCGGTGTCTCAGCGCTGCTTTTGGGTAGCGAGACCATGAAAGTGCTCGCACACTCGAAGATCCCCGTCTTGGTTGTGCGGTAGGAAGACGGGCTCTAGTCTTGGATAAAATTCAGATACGCGAGCAGGTCGTTGATCTGAGCCGGATCGAGCTGGAACTGAGGCATGGACGGATGGCCCGTCGTGATCCCTTCCGCGAAGGCCTCCGCGAGGTCCTCAATGGGATAGCGCGTGTGCAGGGTCCGGAAGGGTGGCGCCTCGGGAATGGGGCTTTCGCCGACACGACTGATGGCGTGACACGGGGAGCAGTTCGTCTGCGCGAACGTGAACCCGCGCTGTGCCCGCCCGGATTGAGCGACGGCGGTTGTCGAAGCGCATGCGAAGACAAGGCAGAGGAGCGTGAGCGGCCTCATCATCGATGCCCTCCTGCGGCGCTGGGCTCCGCCCGTGTCACCGCAACGACCAGGAACGTATACGGCTTCCCGTCCTCGTCCTCGATGGTGACGTATTCGCCCTCGGCAAAACGATGCTGATGCAGGTGATAGCCCGCCTCCTCGTCACCGGGCCGATCCTGGTTGTAGTCGATCATCCAGATCGCACCCCCAGCCCCGCCCGGCCGATGGACCAGAACGCCCTGACGCTTGCCCTCTTCGGCCCAGAAGCGGCGGACCCGGCAGTGATCCCGCTTCGCACCCCATTCGTCCTGATCAAGATGCCCTTCCGCGTCGAGCGGCGCGGTGATCTCGTAGCCGTATCGCGAACTTCCTTCCGGAAACTGCTTGCTGCGAGCCAGATGGAGCGTGATGTGCTGGAGCATGGGGTCCTCCCATTCACGGCGCGCCTCGAAAAGGGCACGCCATTGTGTCAAAGCTTAGGGAAAACTCGCTCCGGCACCTTGATCCCGATCAACCAGGAACTGAACGCGAATCGGAAATCCGAGCCGAGGTATGCCCTGCTGCTCCTTGAGGCCGCGCTTCGGCCTGTTGGGCGGGTTGACGGCGGGGGCCATCAGTCAGTCGATGAGGTTGGCTCCCAGGGCACCTACGCCATAAGCCACGCCCGCCGCCAGCGCTCCCACGAGCAGCATCTCCAGCCCCGACACGATCCAGCCGCGTCCGGTGAAGAAGGCGCGGCTGGCCCCGACCGCGAACAGCGCCACGAAGGCCAGTGCCGTTGCCGCCGCGAACCGCTCTCCCTCGAACCAGGGCAGCAGGTAGGCGAGAAGCGGAACGAGGCCTGCGACGACGAAGCCGAGAAAAGTCGCGAGGCCATGGCCGGTCGCCGCGGCCAGCGTCGGGATCGCGCCATTGTTCACGTCCGAGCGGCGTGACAGGACGTTGCTGGCGCCCATGGAGAAGCCGTCCGCCACGAGGTTGGCAAACCCGAGGATGAGGATGACCGTGAACGACAGCGCTGCTCCGGTCACGCCGGACACCACTGCCAGGGTCGTGATGATCCCGTCATTGGCGCCGTAGATGAGGTCGGGAAGGTACTTGCCGACCAGGAGATACAATGCACCGTGGGGGGCCGGGCGGGCGGCTTGCGGGGGATCTTTGCCGGACATGACCGATCCGAGGAGGTTCGAGGGTGGATGACTGACGTTCAGGGGCGGAATCCCTCCAAGGCGTCCCGACAGGCGGCGACCATGATCGCCTGCGCGATCACGTCCACAAGCCAAACCGCCCACGCCTGCCGCACCAGCGTCCCGACTCCGGCGAGAAGGGAGAGGAGGCCCGTTCCGATGTCGGACCAGGGCAGAAAGAATGTCCCGCCGCCGGGCGTGGGATGGCCCTGGACGATGGCGATGCGCGTCATCTCGTGGTCCGTTTCCCGTTGTGCGGCGCCCATATTGCCCGGAGCCACTTGGCCAACCCGAACCATCCGCCGGCCAGGACCGCGATGATCAGGGCTGTCGCCAACAACCACAGGTCTAGAGGCGAGAGACGGAGGATGGCGGCCAGCGGTGGAACGTAAATGACCGAGGCGATGATGACGGCGGCCCCGGCCCCGATCCCCCAGAAGGCAAACCTCCTGCTGTCGAAGAAGGAGGTTCCTGGCTCCGCTGCATCGGCGAAGGCGAGGACGAGGTTGCCGAACACCAGGGCGACAAACGCCGAAGCCCGCGCCTGCGCCTCCGGAAGGCCCGAATTCAAAGCCCACACATAAAGCCCGAGGACGGCCCCGAGAACGACCGCCCCCTGGACGATCCCGAGCACGATCTGGGAGGTGCCGACGAGCGGCTCGTCGGCCGAGCGAGGGGGCTTCTTCATCGCATGCCGCTCGCTAGGCTCCCCTTCGAAGACGAGGGAGCAGACCGGATCGATCACCAGTTCCAGCAGGATCACGTGCATCGGGTACAGGATCGGCGGCAGGCCCATGACGAGGGGCAGCAGGGCTAATCCGGCGATGGGAACATGGATCGCCGTGACGTAGGTGAGCGCCTTGCGCAGGTTCGCGAAGATGCGCCGCCCGAGCCGCACGCCGCCGATGATCGAGACGAACCGGTCGTCGAGCAGCACGAGGTCCGCCGCCTCCCGCGCGACATCCGTGCCGCGCTGGCCCATGGCGATGCCGATATGGGCGGCTTCGAGCGCCGGCGCGTCGTTGACGCCGTCCCCGGTCATGGCAACGACCTCACCATTGGCCTTCAGCGCCTCGACCAGCGCAAGCTTCTGCTCCGGCATGATGCGGGCAAAGACCCGGATCCGCCGCAACTGCTCGCGCAAGGTCCCCGGATCGAATTCGGCCATTTCCTTGCCGGTGAGCACGCCGGCGCTCGTGTCGATGCCGGCCTGGCGGGCGATCTCCACGGCGGTGGCGGGATAATCGCCGGTGATCATCGCAACGGTGATCCCGGCCCGCTTCGCCTCGGCGACGGCCTGAGGAACATCGGGCCGCACCGGATCCTCAAACCCGATCAGGCCCTCGAACCGGAACCCCAGATCCTCGGGAGCCGCCGCGCGGTCCGTGTCATCGCGAGCCGATGCCACGCCCAGCACCCGCAAGCCGCGGCTCGCCAGCCCCGCGACTGCGGTGTCCATCGCGGCACGTTCGTCATCGCTCATGCGGCAGAGACGGAAAATAGCCTCCGGCGCTCCTTTTGCGGCATACAGGATACCGCCCATAGGATCCGGCCAAACCTGGATGAACGCCAGCAGCCCGGGACGGAGCGGATAGGTCCGCAGCGGGGTCGCTTCCCCGACCGACTCGGGCAGCAGCCACTCACCTGATGCGTGAACGGCGCGGTCCATCGGATCGACAGGGCGAAGGGCCGAGGCCGATGCGGCCACATGAAGCGTCTGCGCGAACGCCCCTGGCAGCCTACCACCGTCACCGAGATCCTGAATTCTGCCGCCCCGCCAAATCGTGGTGAGAGCCATCCGGTTCTCGGTCAGCGTGCCGGTCTTGTCGACGCAGAGGAAGGTAGCCGCACCGAGGGTCTCGATCACCGCGGCGCGGCGCACCAGCACCCTGTGCCGGGCGAGGCGGAAGGCCCCGAGCGCCATGAAGATCGCCAGCACCATCGGGAACTCTTCCGGCAGCAGTGCAATGGCCAGCGTGAGGCCAGACAGCGCGCCGCCGATCCAGTCACTCCGCAGCATGCCGTACGCCACGGCGACGACCGCGCAGAATACGAGCGCGAGGATCCCGAGTTTGGCGATGAGCGCGCCGGTCGTCCGTTGCAGCAGCGTCGGCTCATCCTCGATGGCAGCCAGGGAGACGCCGATGCGTCCCAGCCGGGTCCTCGCGCCGGTGCGTGTAACGTGAAGGACGCCCTGTCCCCGAACGTTCATGGTTCCGGCAAACAGGAACGGCGTGTCGTCTCCTCCCGGCTCGGGATCGCCAGCGTCGTCCTGATCGACCGCGGCCATACACTTGGACACCGGGGCAGACTCGCCGGTGAGTGCGGACTCGTCGACCGTCAGCGCGTCGCCTCCGATCAAGAGACCATCGGCCGGCAGGCGCTCCCCCTCGCCGACAAGGACGAGATCGCCCGGCACGAGATCGCGCACCGGGATACGCCGCTCGGTCCCGCCGCGGATCACCCGGGCGAAGGGCTCGGCCAGCTCGCGCAGAGCCGCCAGGGCCCGCTCGCTCCTGGCCTCTTGCAGCACCACCAGGCCAATCGTCACGACGGCGCCGGCCGTCATGAACAGGCCTTCCCCGATGTCGCCGAGCACCAGGTAGAGTCCCGCCGCGGCAAGCAGGAGCAGGAACATCGGCTCGCGCAGGATCCCGCGGACGATGTCGATCAGGCCACCGGAGCGCTTCCCCGCGACGGCATTGGGCCCATGCTGCGCGAGGCGACGCTGCGCCTCGGCCTCGTCGAGACCGATCAGGCTTGCAGGCATGCCGACCGCAACGCCTGTCTCATTGTCGTTCGATGCCGCCTGTGCCTGCACGAGCATGTCTGCCCTCGGTTGGCAGGATCTGCCTCAATGGGCCATGAGGATCGGGCTTTCCGAGGCGGTGAGCATGTCCCGCGTCGCGCCGCCGAACACCTGCTCTCTCAGGCGGGTGTGGCCGTAGGCTCCCATGACGACGAGATCTGCGGAGATGCGGCGCGCCTCCTCGAGGAGGACGTCGGCGATGGGACGATCCTGGCTCTCGGCGGTGACGAGTTCCGCCACCACATCATGGTGGGCGAGATGCGCCTTCACCTCCAGCCCGGGCTTCATATCCGGCAGAGGATCCACGACCAGGACGACCGTTCGGGCTGCCGGCTCGATGAACTCCAGCCCTTCGCGCAGGGCGCGGGCCGCCTCGCGGCTGCCGTTCCAAGCGACCAACACGGTCTGGATCGGCCCCTGCCGGTGGCGACCGGGCGGCACGAGCAGCAAGGCGCGCCCGCTGCCGAAGAGCACCGCCTCCACCAGATCCGGCCAAACCGCTATCTTGGCCTCACCATAGGGCCGCGTGGCGATGAAGAGATCGGCACAGCGGGCCTGTTCCACCACCTTTCCGGTCAACGCACCGAACGTCTCGTCGAACCGGCGCAGCTCGCTCGGAACCTGTAGGCTGGCCAATCGCTCCATCAGCCGCTTGGCCGTGACATCACCGTCTTTGAGAGCCTGGTCCTGGAGCTCGGTCAGAACCTGCATCGCAGCCGCGCCGCCATCCATGGGCATGGCGACCGTGAGATCAGGAAGCTGGTTGGTGAAGAGCCCGATCAGATAGGCCCGCCCGGCCGACGCGAGGGCCTGCCCATACCCCAATCGGATCTCGTCTTCGGGACTTCCATCGAGATGCACCATGATGTCCTTGATCATCGCTCTCTCCCTTGACCTGACCCGGCGAGAAGAGAAGTCGCCAAGCCATCAATCTCGACCATTTCTAGCGACGAGATCGGGCTGAGGCTTTGATCCAGCGCAACGCTCAGCGCGAACGCGCAACAATCATGGCGTGATCGCCACCTTCAGCACGCCGTCGCGCTGGTGGGCGAACAGATCGTACGCCTCCTCGATCTGGTCGAGCTTGAAGCGATGCGTCACCAGGGGACGCGTGTCGACGCGTCCTGAAGCGATCACCTCCATCAGCCGCCGCATGCGCTCCTTGCCGCCCGGGCAGAGTGTTGTCCGGATGGTGTGGTCGCCCAGGCCTGCCAGGAAACCGTCGAGCGGGATCGTGAGATTGCCCGAATAGACGCCGAGCGACGACAGGGTGCCGCCGGGCCGGAGCACGCGCAGCGAGGCCTCGAAGGTATCCTGTCGGCCGAGTGCCTCGATGGAAACGTCGACGCCTCGTCCATCAGTTAGGTGCCTGATCTCCTCGACCGGATCAGCCTTCGTAAAATCAATCACGTGGTCCGCGCCCATCCGGCGCGCCATCTCCATGCGCTCGGGCACGCTCTCGACCGCGATGATCGTGGTCGCGCCCATCAGTCGCGCGCCGGCCGTGGCGCACAGGCCGATGGGACCTTGTGCGAACACCGCCACCGTGTCGCCGATGCGGATGCGGCCACTCTCCGCCCCGGAGAAGCCGGTCGACATGATGTCCGGACACATCAGCACCTGTTCGTCGGTCAGTCCGTCCGGCACGGAGGCAAGGTTCGCCATGGCATCGGGCACCCGCACATATTCGGCCTGGCAGCCATCGATGGTGTTGCCGAACTTCCAGCCGCCCAGCGGCTTCCAGCCGTGCCTGGTGCCGGCCCCGTCCTGGGAATGGCAGCCGCACAGGCAGGCCTCGCTGTGCCCGCTCGGCGTGATCGCGCCGGCAATCACCCGCTGACCCTCGCGGTAGCCCTGCACGGCCGAGCCGAGCTTCTCGATCACGCCGACGGGCTCGTGCCCGATGGTCAGTCCCCGGGCCACCGGATACTCGCCCTTGAGGATGTGCACGTCCGTGCCGCAGATCGTGGTGGTGGTGATGCGGACGAGCGCATCGAGCGGACCGACATCCGAGATCGGCTTCTCATCGAGGGCAATGCGCCCGGGCTCGACGAAGACGGCAACTTTCATCCTGGACATGGCCATCCCTCAAGACTGATCTCGGTTCATCATTCCGCGCGGCAGCGCCACGGGCGCCATCCTCGGCCTGATGTGGCTTTGGACTGGAATGGCTGATCACTGACCTTGCTTCACGGATACAGGGTCCCGATCACGCTGGTCGATCCTCAGCCGGATCTTGTGTCGTCCGATCGCGGCGATGTGCCAGTTGCCTGCTGCTCCCCGCTTCCGCCAGTGGCGCCCTGACCCGTCGCGCCCCGTCCTTGAACCTGGATGCGCCGGGAGCGCTCCTGCCGTTCCGTCTTCGGTACGGTCACGGTCAGGACCCCGTTCTCGAAGCTGGCCCGGATCTGCTCGGACTCGACGGCGTAGGGCAGTCGCAGCGAGCGCTGGAACGTGCCGTAGGAGCGCTCGACGAAGTGGAAATTCTCCTTGTCGTCCTTGCGCTCGAACCTCTTCTCGCCCCGGATCGTGAGCACGTCGTCATCGAGGCTCACGTCGATGTCCTGCTCGGTCACGCCGGGCAGTTCCGCCGTGATGCGGATTTCGCTGTCGGTCTCCGACACGTTCATGCTGGCATTGACGAAGGCGCCGACATCGCCCTGGCCGCCGGTCGAGGCGGGCAGGCCAGTGCCGCGAAAGACATCATCGAACAGGCGGTTCATCTCGCGATGAAGCGAGAGGAAGGGATCGCTACTGGCCAGCAGACCAAAGCCGGAGCGGGAGGGTGTCAGGGGATTGCGTGCCATTGTGCGTTCCTCCTCGTTCGTTGCGGGATCCGGGCGGTGCGTTCGTCCCGCCGCGGAAGGATGCTACGACTCGACAACTCGGGACGGGCGGTGTGGAGGCGGGCTGTCGTAACCTGACGAGGCATGGGACCTCGCGGCACCGGAACCAGCCTGCGCACCGGCGCGTTCAGGCCGCGAAGGACTGACCGCGTTGCTGCATCCAGAGCTGGTTCAACAGGGCGACGTAGGGCTGACGCCTCTCAAGGTGGGCGGCCCTGAGTCTTTCCCTGATGTATTGCTTGAGCTCCTTGGTGCTGGCGCTTCTCTCGATTTTCTCCAACTCGACTTGATGCTCGAAATCGATGTTGCCAAGCGTCCGCGCGACCTCTTTCATCATCAGGTCAAGGCTGGACGAGTACATCCGGTACTGATGGCTGGCGCAATTGGACATGTTCCCCTCCATGATTGTTCGTCATCATTTGGAGTCACGTTTATCCAAGAAGTTTACGGCGTCTCAGGACAGTACCTTTGATGGGGAGCAAAGAGAAACTCCGTATTTTTACGGAGAGACCGCATGATGCTCCGCTGATCGGGAGCACGAGTCCCACCGCCCCCAAGGGGATGGGCTTCACGATCCTGACCGACGCATCACGCGAGCGGTTCCGGCGCACTGTTCCTTTGCCGGACATCCGGCGTCGACCCGAGTTCCGTCACCAGGGACGAGGAGCCAGGCCTTTCGACCGGACACCAACGACCACTAGGAACTGCCCGGATGAGACGGGCAACATGCCAGCCTCATGGCCCAGACCGCGATCTTGCTCCATGGGCTGAACTCAAGCACCGATCGGAGCCTCCTGCTGAACGACGCGCTCGCGCCCGATGCGGGCGCCTCGCTGACGCATGTCCCTGAGCTGCACGTACATCATGGCCGTCATGAGGGCATCGTTGAAGGCGTCGTGTTGCCCGAGGCTTGGAATGCCCAGGTCCGCCAGGATCGACTGGAACCGGAGATCAAGCACCGTCCCGGGTGGGGCACCGCCGTACTTGAGGGCGTAATAGATCTCCGACACTTCGATGCGGCGATTGGGAAGCTTCGCCTCGATGTACCGGAGAACATGCTTGTCGAGCATGCGGACATCGAAATCCACGTAGTAGCCGACGATGGGACGCCCGCCGATGAAGCGGAGCAACTCGGGGAGAACCTCGTGCACAGGCCGGCCTTCTGCCACATCACGCGCCCGGAGCTGGTGCACCTTGATAGAGGCGGAGGTCGGAAGCCTGTCGGCCTTGATGATCGCCTTGTAGGCCTCGCTCGTCATGATGCGGTTGCCGTGGATCACGATGGCCGCGACGGCAATCACCTCGTCGATCCGCGGGTTGAGCCCGGTTGTCTCGCAATCCAGAACCAGGACCTCGTCCGCCGGTCCGGGCTCGAACAGGAATCGGTAGGCATGGTCCGCCAGCGTCGCGCGATAGAAGAGATTGCGCAGCCAGCGCCGCATTCAGAATGCCCCGAGATTGTAGCGGCTACGGATCAACTCGCGGAACTGGCGAACCACCCGGAGGGCATCCCGCAGGATGTCCCGCTCCACGGTGGTAATCCCATCCAGGCGCAGCATGGCCTCCGACCCAAGTTCCCCCTTGTGCAGCGCAAGGAGCTGGGATCGGAGCCGAAACTCCATGAAGACTTGCAGGGCGCTGGTCAGTTCCCGTCCGAACGTTGGCTCCAGGGAACCTGCCCTGACGAGGGCCTCGATCCGGGCTGCCGTCGGCGTCTCGAGGATGCCCTTGTCGATCGCGAGCGTGCGCACGCCATGTACGATCGGAAACGTTCCGGCCTTCTTGATGTTGATCTCGTCTGGACCGGCGCCGACGGTTGCCATGATGGTGCTGAGAACGCCCAGGTTGGGGGTCGCGAAGGTCTCGATCAGGGACGCGAACCGCGCCAGGAGAGCGGCCTCGCCGCGCATGAGTGCGAACAGTGCCTCCTTTGCTCGGGTGAGGATGTCCGCCGGGCCCGCCACGGCCTCGGCATCGAGGAAGATGGCGATATTCATCAAAGCCTCGGCATCACCGCGGAGAACCCACGCCTTGAGTTGGCGGATGAAGTCGTCCAGGGACTGCGACCAGACCGGATTGCGAACCATGACATTCCCGGGACAAGGGGGAAACCCGAACCGGTCCAGCGCCCCCGAAAATGCCTCCCGGAAGCGGGCGAGATCCGACACCGGAACATCCCTGTCCAGAAGGATGGCATTGTCCTGGTCGGTTCGGACGGTCTGTTCGCCGCGCCCTTCTGATCCCATCAGCAACAGGCAGCCGGCCTCACGGATCGTCGGGGGAGCTGACATCTCGAAAACGCGCTTGAACAGCCGCCGGTTCAGGTCGGACGTCATCTCGGCGATCACGTCGACCTTCACCCCCTGCCGGTGAAGGCGCTCGACCTGCGCCTCGATGTCCTGGGCGGCAGCGGCCAGATCATCGATGCTCCGGGCGCGGTCAATCCGCCCCGGGATCAGTTGGGAATTGCCCGCGAACAGGCCGAGGATATCGATGTCCTCCAGGAATCCCACATAGTCATCGTTTGAGCGGATCGCGAGGCGCCGCTTGTCGTGCTTCGTCATCAGCAGCAGCGCCTCGAACACGAAGTCGTCGAGATCGACCGAGACGACATCGAAGTGGCAGGCCTCCCGCACCGGGGCCTCGAGCGGACGCCGAAGCAGAACGACTGCTTTCGACAGGTTCATGCCGGTCACGACGCCGATGCGTTGACCATCCCGCACGAAGAGGGCATTGATGTCGTTGTCTCTCATGCAATGGCCGGCCTGCTCGATGCTGATCCCTCCGTCGACGTATACGGCGGCACGGTACCGGACGTCGCGCACCCGCGCGCGCAGGACGCTGTCCATGCCCTCTGCTTTCCGTTGCCGGGCAAACGCGTCGAGCTTGCGGGATACGTCGGCATAAAAGAACGCCGCAAAGGCGGCGTTGCGGTGGATCAGGTCGAGAACGACGCGGCGCGGGATGAGATGACAGAGCGTCTCTTCGGCCGCCACGAAATTCTCGCCCGCGGCTCCGTGCACCAGGGCGCGGGAGTCGAAGCTGTCCTTCGGCCCGAGCACGGTCTGGACCGTGCCGCCGTCTCGGACCTCCACGGATCCCTTGATAATGACATGCAGCCAATCAGAGGAGCCTCCGTGACCCACGATCACCTCTTCGGGGCTGAAATATCCGATATCGAGCCCAGCCCTCAGTTCTTCGATCTCCAGATGTGTCAGGCGGTCGAAGGGCGGGTTGGTAGTGTCAAAGCCCTGCATGGGTCCATTCCGCCTCGGTGACGAGCTGTCGCCTTCCGGCGCACCGGGAGGCGACATTTACTGTGCAGATCAATGGACGTGAGCCGCCGCAGCTCCAATGCCGGTTTCCGATCGGATGTACTGGGCGTCGAATGCGGCGACCTCAGCCTTGGCACGCTGGCTCGCGTCGAACCTGGAGAAGGCCCAGATCCCGAGGAAGGCGATCGGCATCGAGAAGATGGCCGGGTTGTCATAGGGGAAGAGTTCCCGTGCAAAGCCAAAAGTTTGCACCCAGACGGCCTTGCTCAGCACCACCATGATGACCGCGCTGACGAGGCCGAGCAGGCCACCGATCAGGGCACCCCGGGTCGTCGTGCCCTTCCAGAGCACCGACATAAGCAGAACCGGGAAGTTGCAGCTCGCCGCAACCGCAAAGGCCAAGCCGACCATAAAGGCCACGTTCTGGTTCTCGAAAATGTAGCCCAGGATGATCGCCACAACACCGATCCCGATGGCCGAGATCTTCGAGATGTTGACCTCCTTCTGCTCGGATAGCTTGCCGCGTGCGATGACCTCCGCATAGAGGTCATGGCTTACGGCCGACGCGCCCGCGAGAGTAAGGCCGGCGACCACGGCGAGGATCGTCGCGAAGGCGACCGCCGAGATGAAGCCGAGAAAGAGCGAGCCACCCGTTGCGGTTGCGAGATGGACCGCGGCCATGTTGGTCCCGCCGATGATGTCCTTGACCTTGTCATAGGCTCCACCCGCGCCGAGCTTGAAGAAGCTCGGGTCGTTCATCAGGAACGTGATCGCGCCGAACCCGATGATGAAGGTCAGAATGTAGAAATAGGCAATGAAGCCGGTGGCGTAGAAGACCGACTTGCGGGCCGCCTGGGCATCCGACACCGTGAAGAACCGCATCAGGATGTGAGGCAGTCCGGCAGTCCCGAACATCAGCGCGAGCCCGAGCGAAATGGCCGAGATCGGATCAGCCACGAGGGCGCCAGGCGCCATGATGGCGTCACCCTTCGGGTGAGTCTTCACGGCCTCGGCGAACATGGCTTCGGGACTGAAGCCGAACCGCCACAGGACGATCAGGGACATCAGGGTGGCTCCGGCCAGGAGGAGGCACGCCTTGATGATCTGAACCCAGGTCGTGGCCTTCATGCCGCCGAACGCCACATACACGATCATCAGCACGCCGACGATCACGACCGCGTACAGATAGTTCAGGCCGAAGAGCAGCTCGATGAGCTTGCCGGCACCGACCATCTGCGCGATGAGATAGAAGGCGACGACGACAAGCGTCCCGACTGCGGAGAGAATGCGGATCTGCGTCTGGTCGAGGCGGAATGACGCCACGTCCGAGAACGTGAACTTTCCAAGGTTCCTCAGACGCTCTGCGATCAGGAAGAGGACGATCGGCCATCCGACCAGGAACCCGATGGAGTAAATCAGACCGTCGAAGCCGCTGGCGAAGACAAGGCCGGAGATGCCCAGGAAGGATGCCGCTGACATGTAGTCGCCTGCAATGGCCAAGCCGTTCTGGAAGCCGGTGATGCCACCTCCCGCGGCATAGAAGTCGGCAGCCGACTTGGTCTGGGCCGCGGCCCGATAGGTGATCCCGAGCGTACCGAGCACGAAGACCAGGAACATGATGATGGCCGTCCAGTTCAGCGGCTGCCTTTGCACGGCGCCGAGATCCGGTCCTGCGGCCAACACGCCAGAGAAACTGGCGTCGAGTGCGATAAGGATTGCGGTCGCAAGAATGATCAGCCGGGACATCACATGATCTCCCTCGTGAGGTGACGGGTCAGTTCGTCAAAGCGGCTGTTGGCGCGTTGGACGTAGATGCCGGTCAGAACGAATGCGGAGAGGATGACGCCCAGTCCGAGGATGATCCCCAACGAGGTCACGCCGTCGCCGACTTTTGTGGCGAGGAGGGGCTTGGCGAAGGCCACGAGGAGGATGAAACCGAAGTAGATGACGAGCATCACGATGGAGAGGGTCCAGGCGAACCTCGTCCGCTGGCGGACGAGTTCCTGAAACTGTGGGCTACGAAGGACTTGGTTGTAGTCTTGTGCGGCCATGGCGAGAGCCCTCCAAACGCGATCAATGAGTTCTGTTCTGGCGGTTGGTGATGAGATCGTCGACGACGGCGGGGTCGGCCAGCGTCGAGGTGTCGCCGAGCGAGCCGAACTCGTCCTCGGCGATCTTGCGCAGGATGCGGCGCATGATCTTGCCGGAGCGGGTCTTGGGCAGGCTCG